>JAHRVC010000240.1 GCA_019090885.1 Marinosulfonomonas sp. | reverse complement strand
CAGTCCCGAAACTATCCGGTTTTGGTGGAATAGATTTGGCTCGATGTTCGCCTCTGAAATACGGAAAAACCGGATCAGTCGAATGCGCGCATGCTCAAATTGGCAATGGCATCTGGACGAAGTCTTCGTGAAGATCAACGGTGAAACCTACTAACTGTGGAGGGCCGTTGATCACGAGGGAGAAGTGTTGGAAAGCTATGTCACCAAGCGCCGCGATCGTAAGGCAACGTTGAATTTCCTGAGGAAATTGATGAAACGACACGGTAAGCCAGAAGTTATCACAACGGATAAACTCCGCTCTTATGGTGCCGCGATGAAAATCATCGGCAACGCGGATCAAACGAAAATACCAACCGGCTTCTAAGACAATATCTGCCACGCGGGACCGACTTATCCGTCCATTCACAAGCAAAGCTCAGCGCAATCGCCAGACAACTGAACGAACGCCCCCGCAAGACCTTGCAATATCAAACCCCAGCAGAGAAGTTCGCCGAGTGTGTTGCGTCGATCAGTTGAGCCCGCCGCGGATTCCGGTCATTCGCTGCGGCGAGCACCAAGGTCTGCAGAGCGGACCAAGCTGTCATCTGGCCTTTTCGTTCGGCTTCAACTGGGAGGGTGGGCTAGCCGGTCGTGAAACACGACAATCGCCTAATTGAAAACGAGAAGTGGCCTGAACTCTCAAGAGTTAGGAACTCAAAGCCCCAGTCCTCTGCTTTGCAGAAAGCAGTGACTGCCTCGACTACACCGTAGGGCTTGGCTGCAACCGGGTTTCCTGTGCAGAAATCATGCCCAGAAATCCTTCCTTCAGGTCTGACAATTCTGGATGAGTGTTCGAGTTCGCTCAGTGTGGTCGGAAATGAGTGATTTGTATCAATGTAGACCCAATCGAAGGTGTCCGGAGCAAAGGTCGGCAAAATCTCAATAGACAATCCTTTGTGTATTTCCACGCGACCAACGGCAATATCCTCTGCGAAATCTTTAGTTACGCAAGCATGCCCGTCACCGTACCTTTCTCCCGCCCAGGCGTCTACTAGGTGCAGTTCGCGCGGTTGTGCGTGATCAAGGATGGTTCGGCTGAACTTTCCGAATGCAACGCCGATTTCGGCAACTACTGCGCGCTTTGGAAAGTGCCGGATAAGTTCTCTGCGATTGGGCAAAACCCTGCAGTGTTGGGTATGCTTGATCCCCAATTGTGTGATTGGCATGGAATCCTTCATTTTTCGACGAAATTCTTCCGTTGTCATACGCGTTACTCCAATGCAGCGGGCGGTGTGTGAACAGGTATCCTGTATCGCGACCGGTTAACCAATCATCGAACCGATGGGGCCAAATTCTTCGATTTCTGATGATGTTGCAAGCGCCCTATCACACCGACTCTTGGCTGTTCCGTGCGCTATGAAAAGTACCGCTTGGCATTTGTGCTTCCCAGTCAGTTTAAGATCGTCGGAACGCCAGCAAGAATGGAAGGTGTATGTCGATCGCGAAAGCATTAGGCATTCCCCGCGGGCCCGCCCGGATCAGATGTGATGCGGTTTACGTCGGCAAGGTGTTTCCCTAATGTGTACGTTGCGCCGGGCGGCTTTGCGCTTGAACGACGAGAACCGGTGATGATCCCGAGGAGGCGAACGTGAGGAGTTACAAGCGAAGTGGCCTTCCGATCGAGTTTGTCCAGATCTTTGGCGAGCGCAACAGCGGCACTACTTATCTCAGCAAATTGCTTCAGGACAATATGAGGGTGCCGACCAACCTTTTGGGCATGGCAGAAAGTGAAGAGCGTCCGCTTGGGATCAAGGTATTTGGCTACAAGCACTGGTTCCTCAAATGGGAAAAATTCGCCGATGCGCGACAAAACAAAACCCTGTTCGTCGTAATTTATCGCAATCCTTACACGTGGCTCAGGGCAATGATGGAAAGGCCGTATGCCCTGTCTAAATCCATATCGGGCCGCACTGTGAAAGAACTGCCGGATGTGAAGTTGGCGGGTCATATCAACGGTAAGGATACTTCCAACGAATTTGATCCAGAAACAGGCGAGCAGTTGACGATCTTCGAATTGCGCAAGAAGAAAATCGAGCACTTCGAGGCCCTGAAATCGCAAGTCGACAATGTTGTCTATCTCAATCTAGAGGAGTTTCTTGAGAACCCCGCGGCGGTGATTCAGCGACTTGCAACCGAGTTTGGCACCGCTTTTAAACCATCGCTGTCGCTCGACCGGGCCCCTTACAAGCAATTGGTAGACGAGTACCACTCGCCTAAGAAATTCGCAGAACCGGATATGACCATCCTGAACCGCTCCATCAACTGGAAGGCGGAAAACTCGATCGGCTATCGGAAGGACGACTATACGTTTTGGAGTGGCCGGAGTTCGGCCTTCGTAATTCTGCACGGTGGGTCTGCCGTCGGGAAAAGCTATCTGATGAAGAAACTCGTGGTTGGGGGCGATAATCTTGTCGGAATTGAGATGGACGTCTGCCAATATTGGGACCACGAGAAAGCAGAGTTCAGTCTGGCGAAGCTACAAGTTTTGCTGCCTGAGGCCACCGAAGAAGACTTTGCTGATTTCCTCCGTGTAGCCAATCTGGCAACCCCGAAAGGCAAGCGGTGCATCGAATACCTTCTTACGAAACTGAATGAGAGCGACCCGCATCAGCAAGACAAACCATGCGCCTTCATTTCTACCTGCGGGGCGCTTCCCGACCCCGGATTACCCGGTGTTTTGTCTATCTACGACTGGCTGTCTGAGCGGTTGCCTGTTTCGTTTCATCATCTGCTAATCGAAATCCCACATGAGGACCATATCCGCCAGATCGAAAAGCGTGGTCGGTCGCATCTGCAGGCGGATATCCTGCACCACCACGCCATGAAGACCAGCAAGCGTGATTTCCACGACGCGATTGCTTCGGATTATGAGGGCGTGGTGGATTTCGTCAGGACCACCATTGGCCGCGAACCCCTATCCAATGCCGCAGCAGGTCTTATTCGGCGTAAACCGCGCGTCAGACTCCAGAAGCCTCGTATGACCCATATCCAGATTTACGGAGAACGGAACAGCGGCACGAAATACCTTACCCAGTTGGTTTCGCTGAACGCACGCGATTCTGATAGTGTGCTTGGCTCCTACGCCTCAAAAAAGGACCCGATCAATCGTGCCAAACTGATCGGATACAAGCATTACTACCCGCGCCCTGAAAAGCTTATTAGGCATCAGGACAAGACGCTTTTCCTCGTGATTTACAAAAACCCGTACACATGGATCAGATCCATGTTCGCTAAGCCCTATCATTTTCGCAACTGCCTTGAGGGTAAGTCGATCACGGACCTGCCAAACATCAAATTGGCCGGGTTCGACATTCACGGGCGCGCAATCCCTGATACGCACCCTGATACAGGCGAACGCATCACGCTGTTCGAACTTAGAAAATTCAAGATCCAGCAGTGGGAAAACTTAGTGAATTTGGTCGGCAATGTCGCCTACATAAATTACGAAGACCTGCTTCTATCTCCGACCGAGGTCATCCAGCGTATCGTAGACGAATTTGGCAGTTGGTTTGACGACACAAACGTGCCGGAGCAGGTACCAGACGAAAAATACGTCACGAAGTACATAACACCCAAGCCGTTCAGCGACGACGAACTGACTGTCATGAATGCCAACATCGACTGGTCAGCGGAGGCCCTCGCTGGGTATGAGAAGAACAATTTTTTTGTTCCGGGATGAGCCGGGCGACGACGGGGAGGCGTGTCGTCAACTGCTGCCGCCTGTCGTTTCCGTCATTCGGCGGTAACATTAGGTCTTGTCGGCTTTATCCGCGCAGTGGACATCAGTTCGCCGGTTATTCCGCGCGGTGCACGAACGGCAGAAATACGAGAGCTGCGCGCAGCATCGTGCGGTCCCGTCAAGGTCGGCAACGGGCCGTAAACGCCAGTCATGTTGTCCATGTAGGAACTGGATCGAATTAGTCTGACAGCACCATCTGATCGCATCGGGTTTCAATGTTGTCCAAATCGTTAGATAGGTGACGCTTAGTGTGCCAGTGAAAGCCAGTGGTCCCGTGCAGAGCGAAGCAAATTCCCGGTTTGCACCCCTATTGACGGATTCTGCACCAACATTTTCGACATGAAGGGCGGACAGGAGACCTTCGCTGCTTTCTGCACAGACGTCGGCTGTGCGGACAAAGTTACCGTTCGTGTTTTTCTGCGACAACTGTTATTGTTTGATCTCTTTTACGTGTTTGTCCGCCGATCCATTCGGCCCTGTCTTCGTTCTCATCTCGTATCCCTTCAAGGATTGTCCGTCGTCAGAGTTTTTGGTTCCAGAGGCTGCGTAAATTAAGCGAGTATCTGGCTCATCTGGTTGGTTTCATTATGCGGCGAGTTT
>JAHRVC010000239.1 GCA_019090885.1 Marinosulfonomonas sp. | reverse complement strand
GGCTTGTGGGCGATCTGGCCCCGGTTGAGGCCGCATTTGCACTGAAACAACTGATTGAGGGGCTTGGCGGCACGGTTGAATGCCGCACCGACGGCGTCAAACTGCCCGAGGGTAACCGGGGCGCTTATGTGGGCACCGCGACGATTGCCGATATTGATGACGCCGATATGATCCAGCTGATCGGCACCAATCCTGCCATTGAGGCACCGGTTCTGAATGCGCGTATTCGCAAGGCTTGGATCAATGGCTGTAATGTCGGGCTGGTCGGTCCGGCTGTCGATCTGACCTATGACTACCATCATGTGGGCGATGACCGCGCCGCCCTTGTGGCGCTTGCCGACAAGACGATCGGTGCTGCCAAGAAAAAGAAAACCATTGTCATAATCGGGCAGGGTGCCCTGCGCGAAGCGGACGGTCTGGCTGTTCTTAGTCAGGCAATGAAGCTGGCCGAAAATACCAATTCAAAATTCATGGTTCTGCACAGTGCTGCGTCGCGGGTCGGCGCGATGGATATTGATGCCACGACCGACGGCGGGCTGAAAGCGGCGATCAAAGATGCCGAGGTGATCTATAACCTTGGCGCCGATGAGGTCGAAATCGCGGATGGTGCCTTTGTGATCTATCAGGGCAGTCACGGCGACCGGGGTGCACATCGCGCCGATATCGTGTTGCCGGGGGCCGCTTGGACCGAGGAAAGCGGGCTATTCGTGAATACCGAAGGCCGTCCACAATTGGCGCAGCGCGCCGGGTTCGCCCCCGGTGAAGCGAAAGAAAACTGGGCCGTTCTGCGCGCGCTAAGCGGCGAGCTGGGCGACGCATTGCCATTTAATTCGCTGGCAGAGCTGCGCCGCGCATTGATTGCAGCGGTTCCACATCTTGAGGGCATCGATCAGGCACCGGAAAACGATTGGAAACCGATCCGCGCCAAAAAGCCCGGCAAGGCCAGCCTGCAAACTGCGATTTCAGATTTCCACCTGACCAACCCGATTGCCCGGGCAAGTGCTTTGATGGCAGAGCTTTCGGCAAACGCCAAAGCGCGCACCAGCACAAAAATGGCGGCGGAATAGGTTTGAAAGCAGGGATGATCGCAATGGCCGTCGCCACATCAGCACTTGCAGGATGCGCAGCCGACCCACAGGCCGCAGCCGTGCCGCAGTATGACGGCTATACGGCGCTGATTATTGACGACGGGCTGATTAATTTTCTGGTGACGATGCGCGGCATTGAGTCGCGCGAACAGATCGCCGATTACGCTGAATGCGTTGCTGCGGGCTATGCCCTGGAACGGGGCAATGGTTTTGCGCGACATGTGCGCACGAATGTGGCCAAAGAGGCTGGCATTTGGCGCGCAGATGCGGTTTACACCATCTCGCCAACATTGCCGCAGGGATTGCGCACTCTCGACGCTGAAGTCGTGGTGCAAAACTGTGCGGCAGACGCGATACCTACGGACTGAGGCGGAAACATGGTCGAATTTTTCACAACAACCTACCTTGGGATCGCTTTGACGATTGTGGGCCAGTGTTTTCTGGTCCTGATCCCGCTTTTGGTGGCGCTGGCATTTCTGATGTATGCGGATCGCAAGATCTGGGCGGCGGTGCAGATGCGCCGGGGGCCGAACGTTGTGGGCGT
Organism: Marinosulfonomonas sp.; assembly: GCA_019090885.1. Lineage (GTDB taxonomy): Bacteria > Pseudomonadota > Alphaproteobacteria > Rhodobacterales > Rhodobacteraceae > NORP110. The sequence goes on along the minus strand of JAHRVC010000239.1, from coordinate 1,682 downwards.
CTTTGGTGTGCTGCAAAGTTTTGCCGATTTCCTGAAATACATCGTAAAAGAGGTCGTGGTGCCTGCCGGGGCCGACAAGGCGGTGTTCTTTCTTGCACCAATGATCAGCTTCGTGATGGCGGTGATCGCCTGGGTCGCTATTCCATTCAACGACGGTTGGGTGATTTCCAACCTGAACGTCGCCATTCTTTACATCTTCGCGATTTCTTCGCTTGAGGTTTATGGCGTCATCATGGGCGGCTGGGCGTCAAACTCAAAATACGCGTTCCTTGGCTCGCTGCGGTCTGCAGCACAGATGATTTCTTACGAGGTGTCGATAGGCCTGATTATCATTGGCGTAATCCTGTCGACCGGCTCGATGAATTTCGGTGACATTGTCGCAGCACAGGACGGCGATTATGGGTTGTTCAGCTGGTATTGGCTGCCTCATTTCCCGATGGTTGTGCTGTTCTTCATCTCGGCACTGGCCGAAACCAACCGCCCGCCATTTGACCTGCCCGAGGCAGAAAGCGAACTGGTCGCGGGTTATCAGGTTGAGTATTCGTCCACCCCGTTCCTGTTGTTCATGATTGGCGAACTGATGGCCGTCGTGCTGATGTGCGCGCTGATCTCGCTGCTGTTCTTTGGCGGTTGGCTGTCACCCATTCCGGGTCTGCCTGATGGCATCTTCTGGATGATCGCTAAAATGAGCGTGGCGTTCTTTTTCTTTTCAATGATCAAGGCGATCACACCGCGCTACCGCTACGACCAACTGATGCGGATCGGCTGGAAAGTATTCCTGCCATTTTCATTGTTCTGGGTGGTTTTGGTCGCGTTTTTCGCACAATACGGCGCATTCGGCGGGGCCTATGCCCGCTGGGCAGTAGGAGGCTGATCTGATGGCACAAATCGACTACGTCCGCGCCACGAAATATTTCCTGCTGTTTGATTTCATCAAAGGTTTCGGCCTTGGCATGAAATATTTCTTTGCGCCCAAGGCGACGCTGAATTACCCGCACGAAAAGGGGCCGCTGTCGCCCCGGTTCCGCGGCGAACACGCGCTGCGCCGCTATCCAAACGGCGAAGAACGCTGCATTGCCTGTAAACTATGCGAGGCAGTCTGCCCGGCGCAGGCGATCACCATTGACGCAGAACCACGCGAAGACGGCTCTCGCCGCACCACGCGCTATGATCTGGACATGACCAAATGCATCTATTGCGGTTTTTGTCAGGAAGCCTGCCCGGTTGATGCGATTGTCGAAGGGCCAAATTTTGAATTTTCAACCGAGACCCGCGAAGAGCTGTTCTACGACAAGGACAAATTGTTGGAAAACGGCGATCGCTGGGAAGCCGAGATTGCCCGCAACCTGGAAATGGATGCGCCCTACCGATGAGTGATTTCAGCGATCTTTTTGAAACGATGACGACACGGGCCTTTCCGTTCGCCCAAGCCGTTTTTGCCGAGAATGAGGAGGCCGCGCCATGAGCGTCGTCGATTTCGCCTTTTACGTCTTTGCCATTGTGGTCGTGACCGCTGGCCTGCTGACCGTGGTGTCGCGAAACCCGGTGCATTCGGTGTTGTGGCTGATCCTGTCGTTCTTTTCCGCCGCTGGGCTGTTTGTGCTGATGGGGGCAGAGTTTGTCGCCATGCTGCTGGCCATTGTCTACGTCGGCGCCGTGGCTGTGCTGTTCCTGTTTGTGGT
>JAHRVC010000009.1 GCA_019090885.1 Marinosulfonomonas sp. | reverse complement strand
GTGGGCGACAGGCCGCAAGGTGTGGCAGGGGACTGTAACTCCCTCGCGGAGACGCACGCCTGGTTCGATTCCAGGGTCGCCCACCATTTTCCCACCACCGATTTACGACCACCGACGTTTTCAGGGGCTTGCCGCATTCCTTCGCTCTGCGAAAAGCCTTGGTTTAAAACTTCCCAACACCAATTCCAGCACCAGCGGTATGGCGTTTGACATTCCGACCAGCGCTTCTTTGCCCTCCAGAGCATGAAACGCGGCAAGGTCACGGCTGGAAATCGCGGCTGCGGCCAGCGCGCGCAACTGCGGCATCATAGGCACAAGGAATACGAATGCGTTGATGGTCAGGAAGGCGATCAGGACGGCTTTGACTTTCATCCAGTTCTGACGCTCGTCATACCGGAAATAGAGAATGAGATCGCACAGCACCTTCAACCCCAGCCCCGGCAAAATCAGTATGTAGGCGCTTAGTTCTTTGTATGTGTAAAGGTTGTAGGCCGTTTCAGGGTCCGGGGTGCCCAGAACTGCTCCGATTACAATATGCGATGCGATCCCGCCGACATAGAGAATGCCACCGATCTCATTCAGAAATTCAACAATTCTACGCATCGTCACCTCCGTTACGGTTCCCGAACCACATCCGAGCGAACAGTCGATCCTTGCGGATATACTGATGATACAGCGCCGCAAAGACGTGCCCCACGACAAGCAAGATCAGCACCTTGGCAATAATACCATGGGCCGCACGTGGCGCGATGTTGTCGAAGTTTACAGGCAACGGCGCACCCGAACCACCAAATACGATTGCAGGAAGGCCCGCGATATTGGCAATCGCCAAACCAGATACGCACATGGCGAAAACACCGGCATAAAACCCCCAGTGCCCCCAAATGGCCGCCCGGTTAATCAGGTTGTTGCCGATATCCGCATGGGCAGGTCGCTGCGTTACCAGTCTAACCGCAAGGCGGATGGCCATAAGGACCAGAATTACAATCCCGATGCTCATATGCATTTTGAGAGCGATCAGTTTGAAAGGGTCAGAGTTTGGCGTTTGAGCCAACAGATTGCTGCCCATGAACAGCCCGCCAATAATCAGGACCGCAAGGAGCCAGTGCAAGGTGACAAGTATTGGGTGATATCGGGACATGATGACCTCCGGCGGATACAGATTCGCAGTCAGGCTATTCGCTTTTACTTGCAACTGCAAATTTTGCTAATGCAAATCTTGCAGTTGCAAAATTAGCATGCCATTGTGCGCCATGGTCCAGAAGAACAAAACGCAACAGGTGCGAACAAGCAGCTTTGGCTGGATGATTCAGCGCATTTCGCGCCGTCTCGACCGAAAGATGGGTGAGCGGTTGAACAGGTTGGATCTGACGCTTCAACAGTTTACTATTATGATGACGGTGCTGGAAACTGACGGCCAGACACAGACAGAAATCGGAAATAAATTCGATGCCCCGCCGTATGCGATCAGCCGAGCGCTCGACCAACTGGAGGCCGCAGGTTATCTGGAGCGCCGGGTCCATCCATCGTCCCGCCGCACCCGCACTATTCATGCCACGCCAAGGGGTCGAAAACTTGGCCCGCAGCTATTTTCGATTGTGGGTGAAGTGAACAAGGAACTCGTGGCACCCTTTACCGACAAGGAACGTGCCATGTTTGAAAAACTTCTCATAAAGCTGGTTTCTGACATGTAAGGTGACGTCCGCGTCCTGCCGCACTGCCGGGCTGAATTGCGGCCTGAATACATCCCCCCCCGGCGTCACCATTTTACGATATTTATGTCGGACAAAACCGGACTCACCTTTCCCACGCATCCCGAGCCAACGCATTAAATAGTCCAAACAGATTGCCCACGTAGATAGTTTCGGTCCCTCGGCAGCAATTTTTCGACCGAAAAATTTTGATCCTTTCCATGCATTTGCGCGTTTTTTTGACGAATACTCGAAAAAACAGTTGCCGAAACCGGTTTCGGAGCAAACCCTGCGTTCAGGGAGGCCGAAAATTTGCTCAATGGCCACAAAGAACGCAGTGCCCCGATAAAGCGCGCCAAGCGGGTTACAATATCGGACGTGTCGGATGCTCTTGGGCTGACCAAGGGAACTGTTTCGCGCGCCCTTAACGGCTATCCTGACATTTCAGACAGCACACGAAACCGCGTTAAACGGGTCTCGGAAAAAATGGGCTATCAGCCGCTATCCCATGCACAGGCGATCAAAACCGGGCGCACCCGTTCACTAGGGTTGGTTCTGCAATTTGGCGACCATGACTCGCACCGCCCGTTTCTTGCGGAATTTCTGTCTGGGATTTCCCACGGTGCCAGCCGCGAAAACTGGACCGTGACTGTTGCAACCGCCGATTCCGATGGTGACACGTTGAACACAGTGTTGCGTTTGCTCAATGAGCGAAAGGCGGACGGGTTTATCCTGCCCCGGACAATGACAGATGATCCGCGCGTGCATCTGCTGCGCGACGCCGCCGCCCCGTTCGTTCTTTACGGGCGAACACAGGACGCCACCGATTGCGCGTGGTTTGATATTCTGGGCGAAGAAGCGATGCGTCAGGCTGTCCTGCGGTTGGTAAAGCAGGGGCACAAGCGGATCGCATTTGTTAACGGTGGGTCGGAATATTATTACAGCGTTTTGCGGCTTCAGGGTATGTTGCAGGGGTTGAAAGAGGCCGGGATCGCCCCCGATCCTGATCTGATAGCAACCGATGCCGTCCGCCCCGAAGATGGGGCTGCGGCAACCCGCAAGATGTTGCGCCTTACCAATCCGCCAACCGCCTTTGTTTTTGCCGTCGATATGGCGGCACTTGGACTATATCGGGTGGCGGCGGACCTTGGGCTGGTCGTAGGCCGCGATCTGTCGGTGATTGCTTATGACGGTGTGCCCGAGGGCGCGTTTGCGACCCCGCCCCTGACCACATTTTCCGTCGACAGCCGCCAAGCCGGGGAACGTCTGGCCGCACTGTTGATCCGCCGGGTTCGCGGTGAGCCGGTCCAAGACCTGCGCGAAACTGCGAAAGCCACGCTAGTGGAACGCGGATCAGACGGACCGCCAACATTGACTTCCAATCAACTTGCTCGGGCCGTTTCCGCGCATTCCAAATTATCTGAATACCCAAAAGGAGGAACTAAATGACTTATACTGCAACCACCAAACTTGGCCGCCTGATGATGGGCGCCTCGATGGCACTGGCGCTTTCCGCCATGGCCGCAGGCGCTGACAGCATCCGGTTCTGGACAACCGAAGAACAGCCAGAGCGTTTGGCCAAACAACAGGAAATGGCGGCAGAATTTGCCAGCCAGTCGGGCCACACCGTCGAGGTTATTCCGGTAACCGAAAAAGACCTTGGCACACGCGCGACGGCGGCTTTTGCCGCTGGCGACCTGCCCGACGTCATCTATCACCCGCTGCAATACGCGCTGCCATGGGCCGAAGCCGGTATTCTTGACAGTGACGCGGCCACCGATGTGGTCGAAAACCTTGGCGCGGGCACTTTTGCCGCTGGTGCGCTGTCGATGGCTGCCGTTGAAGGCGGTTATGCGTCGGTTCCGGTTGATGGCTGGACCCAGATGGTCGTCTATCGCAAGGATTTGTTTGATGCAGCCGGTCTTGCTGCTCCAACGTCTTACGGTACCGTCGTTGCGGCCCTTGGCAAGCTGCACAACCCGCCCGAAATGTATGGATTTGTCGCGGCCACCAAGATCGACGAAGGCTTTATGAGCCAGGTGCTGGAGCATGTATTCCTTGCCAATGGTGTGTCCCCGGTTGACGCAGGCGGTTTCAAACCGCTCGAAGAAGGCCCGACAACGGAAGTGCTGGAATTCTACAAGGCCGTTACCAAAGCGTCCCCTCCGGGCGAGCTTTACTGGAAGCAATCGCGCGAGCTTTATTTCGCAGGCAAAGCTGCGATGATCATCTGGTCACCGTTCATTCTGGACGAACTGGCGGGTCTGCGTGACAGTGCCCCACCCACGATCAACAGCGACCCGACATCTCCAGAACTGGCCTCAAAAACCGGAATCGTAACCAACTTTTCCGGCCCATCAAACCCCGATGGCGCGGCTTGGGCTGACATCCGTTACTTTGGTGTTACCTCGGACGCCAACACAGATGTTGCGATGGAGTTTGTCGAGTTTTCGATGGACGACGGCTATATGCAGACCCTGTCGATGGCACCCGAGGGTAAATTCCCGGTTCGCCAAGGCACAGCAGACGCGCCGCAAAAGTTCACCCAAGGCTGGTCCAAACTGGACGTTGGCGTTGATCGCAAAGCACCGCTGAGCGCGCTTTACGGTCAGGAAATGATCGACGAGATTGTCGGCGGCCTGGATGTTGCCAAACGCTGGGGCGTGGCCGAAGGGCAGCTTTCGTTGGCCTCCAAGATCGTCAACAGTCAGGTCATCAACCGTCTGGTGCGCGAATATATGGACGGCGTGCGCGATGCATCGGCCACTGTCGCTGCGATGAATGATGAGCTTTCGAAAATTAACTAAGTAATCGCGTGGCGGCGGGCATCTCCGCCGCCACGCATTTTAAGGAAAAGACATGACTGCAAACACCCCTCCACGAACGACCGGGCCGCTGCTTCGACGCGAGGCGCGATTGGCGTGGGGGTTGTTGTTTCCAACGATTTTCAGTGTTTCGATGGTGGTTATCCTGCCGTTGTTCGCCATCTTCTGGATCAGTTTCAAACCGCTGAAACTGGCCGACCTGCGCGCGCCCTCACCGGTTGTGCGCGAGGATATCCGCGGCAATCCAGACACTGCCGGAGACGCGGCAACGCTGCGCTATCGGTTGCGAAATTCCAGCCCGGACAAAGCCATCAGCGATGTGATCCTGCACGACACCTTGCCGGATGGTCTGACAGTCGGCGCGCTTGATGCCCGCTGCCAGTTGAGTGGCGCTGCTCTGACGTGTGATCTGGGCGACTGGCCCGGCGGGTTTCGTGAACAGTTGAAAATTCCGGTGACTGTCGAGCAGACATATCTGGACAGCGGCATCAGCGTAAAAGACAGCCCCGCCCAGATAGCCGGTAAATCCGAGAACACCCTGACCAACTTCAATTTCACCACGGAAAATTTCGCCCGCATCTTTGACGGATCGCAGTTCTGGAACGTGCTCTGGGTCACATTATTTTACACCATTTTCGGCACGATCGGCGCGCTTGTCGTTGGCCTGTTCGCCGCCCTTTTGCTGAACAAATCCTTCAGGGGTCAGGGCATCATGCGCGGCCTTTACCTGTTTCCTTACGTCGCCCCGGTCATCGCCGTCGCCTTTACATGGGTGATGCTGTTTGATCCGTTTTCCGGCTCGGCCAATGCTTTGCTGATCCAGATGGGCGTCACGGCCGGGCCGATAAACTTTTTCGGCCAGCGGCCACTGGCGCTGATCATGGTCACAGTGTTTGAAATCTGGCGGTATTTCCCGCTGTCATTCCTGTTCATCCTTGCCCGGATGCAGTCGATCGACACCGATATGTATGAGGCGGCCGATATGGACGGCGCCAGCCCGTTCCAGCAATTCTGGTATCTTTCAATGCCGCAGCTTCTTGGCATCCTTTCGGTGCTGTTCCTGCTGCGCTTCATCTGGACGTTCAACAAATTCGACGACATCTTTTTGCTGACCGGCGGCAACGCAGGCACGCGCACGCTGACGGTCAATGTCTATGAACAGGCGTTTGCGATTTCCAACATTGGCGCGGGCGCTGCGGTGGCGGTTGTCATCTTTGGCTGCCTGATCGCGTTCTCGCTGTTCTTTTTCCGCTTTATCAGCCGCGAGGAAGGGCTATGAAAATGATCCGCAATGGCTATGTGACCGGCCCGCTGATCGGCGCGCTCTGGACCCTGACAATGGCCATTGTCACCTGTGTGGCTATGTCATTTTCTACCGGGCAGGCACTGGCCCCGTCGGTTCTGTCCTCGCTGATTTTGGGGGCTTGGCTGGGTTTCGTGTGGCTGCCTGATGGCGGGCGCGAACGCTCGCGCCGCATCATGGTATCGGGCGCGCTGGCAATCTTTCCGATCGCCGCCTTTCTGCTGTTCCGCCCGGCGATCTTTGCACCCCCTGAAACCAGCCTGATGACCAAGGCCATCGCCTGGATCATTCTGGGCGTGGCCACAGCATGGCCGCTGGAACGCATGTTGCGCGACCTGCCCTACCGCGCGGCCAACCGGCATGAATTTGAAGCAGCGGTGATCCGTTTTCTGACCGGCTTTGGTTTTGTTTTCTTTACCGTCATCGTCATCATCCCGTTTTACGTGATGGTAATGACCAGCCTTAAAAGCCAGCAGGCGCTTTTGCTGAACCCGCTGGATTTCTCGCTGGATCTGTCGCTTGGATGGGGCCTGTTCAAAAGCTATTATGAGCTGTTCACCAAGTTCAGCTTTGGCCAATACCTATGGAACTCTTTCTTCATTTCCGTGCTGACGGTGGCGATCACATTGGCCTTTGCAGTTCCCGGCGCTTACGCAGTGGCCCGGCTGCGGTTCAAGGGCCAGGCGGCAATCTCGCGCTCGATCCTGTTGATCTACATGGTGCCGATGATCGTGCTGGCGCTGCCGATCTACATCGCATTTTCAATGTCGGGCCTGCGAAACTCGTTGTTTGGCATCATCCTGATCTACCCGGTCACCACCATCCCGGTGGCGCTATACATGCTGCAGGGCTATTTTCGCGGCCTGCCCGCCGAAATTGAAGAGGCCGGGCTGATGGATGGGTTGTCGCGTC
>JAHRVC010000238.1 GCA_019090885.1 Marinosulfonomonas sp. | reverse complement strand
GGCGTTGCTTTATACCGAAATGGTGACGGCGGCGGCAATCGTGCGCGGAAATGCGCGCCACTTGTTGGCGTTTGATCCCGCAGAACACCCGGTTGCGGTGCAGCTTGGTGGCGCTGATCCGGTTGAATTGGCGGCTGCGACGCGGATTTGTGTTGAGGAAGGCTATGATGAGGTTAACCTGAACGTCGGTTGCCCGTCAGACCGGGTGCAATCGGGGGATTTTGGCGCGGTTTTGATGGAGCAACCCGATCTGGTGGCCGAATGTGCGGCGGCGATGATTGCGGCCAGTGATGGTGTTGAGGTGACGGTGAAATGCCGCATCGGCGTGGACGATCAGCAACCTGAAACAGTGCTGCCCGATTTCCTGCAACGGGTCAGCGGGGCCGGTGTTGCCCGCTTTGCAATCCATGCGCGCAAGGCGTGGTTGCAGGGGCTTAGCCCTAAGGAAAACAGGGATATTCCGCCGCTCGACTATGATCTGGTCTATGCAATGAAACGCGAATTTTCCCGGCTGCATCTGTCGCTAAACGGCGGGGTCGAAACGCTGGAACAGGCGCAGGCGCATCTGGCCGCTGGCTTGGACGGGGTGATGATCGGGCGGGCGGCCTATCACCATCCGGGCGCGATATTACCCGGCATTGATCGCGTATTCTTTGGTGATGCCCAAGGCCCGAGCGAGCATCAGACTGTGCGTCAGATGATCCCTTACATCGAGGCACATCTGGCGCAGGGTGGGCGCTTAAACGCGATCACCCGCCACATGCTCGGCCTGTTTTCAGGGCAGCCCGGGGCGCGATTGTGGCGTCGCATCTTGTCTGAAGGGGCCCACGTCAGCGGCGCAGGCCCCGAAGTTGTTTTAGCCGCGCTGGAGGCGGTGCCGGAACATGGCCTGACGCTCTAGAACCCTAGCGAATAAATCTGCCAAGCGTAGACCATCAGCGATAGCCAGCAGACGGTGAAGACCAGTGTGCGGGCCATCAAAACGCCAATGCCTGACAAAAACACGATCGCGTGGGCAACCCGGGCCCAGAAAAACACCGTTGCCGCCAGCGCCGTTGTGGCATTGGTGATTTCCAGCATGTTGGCGATCACCACGAGGCCCAGAAACACCCCGAATTGTTCGACCAGATTAACATGCGCCCGGTTGGCCCGGCGTATCCATGCAGGGAATTGCGACGTGTCGCGCAGCTCGTGATAATCCTTGGACGTCAAAAGCCCGCCATGCATCACCTGTCCGATGATATGCGGGATCCACATGATTGCCAGAAGGACCGTCGTTAAGAATAAATACCAGATTTCCACTGTCATATTTTCCACTCCTCAAGCGCCGCAACAACATGCGACATAGGTCGAAAATAGCACTTATAAGGGGACGCGCGAATGTCGCGGCGAAAAATACCGCGGGATTGTTGCATTTTATGTTTGCAGGTTTTTGTGCCGGTGGTCTTTGGTCGGCCGCTCTGGTCCGCATCTTTGTGGTGTGTTCTCAGCCCAAAATCACCCCTTGGCCGTCACGCTTTTCCCTTCAATTATCGGGCGGATATCCGCGAAAGCGCGATACAGGTGATCCATCAATGCCCGTACCCTTGGATTTGCTCGCAGGTCATCGTGGGTCAACACCCATATTTGCATGTCCGCAACGGGATCGACGTCCCATAGGCGAGTCAATTTCGGGTCCGTATCGCCCATATAGCAAGGCAGCATTCCAACACCTTGCCCCATTTGGATCATCTTTGCGCTTAAAGTCATGGCATCGGCTGTCGCAACGATGCGTGCGGGTATCACCGGTTCCCGCGCCGGGGCGTAGCCGGTGGTAATCCAACGATCCATTTTTGGGCGATTTTCCAGATAATGCGGCGATGCGTAAACCGCCAGCGGGCTATCTGCCACCTTTTTGCCAAAAGCTGTATCCGGTGGGCTTTTGGTAATTCGGACAACCACATCGGCTTCGCGCCAGCCAAGCTTGCTAAGAGCGTCGGTTGCACGAATGTCTAGATCAATCATCGGGTAACGGGTCATGAAATCATCAATGGGCTGGAATAAAAGCGCCAGATAAAGGCTTTCCGACAAGGATAGCTTCACACTTCCGGCCAGCCCGGTGTCGGCAGAAAATGCGGCGCGATCTATTTCTGCGACCTTGTTTTTCACCTGTTCGGCCAGAGGCAGAACGCGTTTTCCCAATTCGGTCAGACACTGGCCTTCTTTTCGTCGCTCAAGCAACGGGCTGCCAAGTGCGGCTTGCAAAGACTGGATGTGTCGCGACACCGTCGCGTGGGTTTTTCCGATTTCCCTGGCCGCGCCGCGAATGGAACCGGCCCTGGCCACGGTAAGAAAAACCCGCAAGTCATCCCAATTCAGGTTGGTCAAATTATTATCCACTGTGTTCCGTATTTGGATAATATTTAACCCAACTAAGGGCGGCTATCAATTGGCCTGTGAAACATAGACCAAATTGGAGCCAGACTCGTGACATATAAAATTACATTGCTAGAGGCTGACATTCGCGATCCGATGGATGGCACCATGTCGCTTGGCCTGTCCCACAAGGGCGAACAAAAGGCGACATTGGAATATACTTGGGACGCCGGGAAATTCTCGGCCGTTTTTCATGGGCATGCACCCGGTTTACCCGTTCCGGCGCATCCAACCGTTCTGCTGCAGCGCCCGATTGCGGCGTTATATGCCCTTAAAACGGATGCTCACCGCCTGATCACGGATGTTTTTCAGGACCACCAGATCACCATTGAACTTAGCAAATAGGAAGCGGTCATGCAGATTATGAAATCAAAATATATATCGGCTTTTTGCGGCGGGGCGCTGTTTGTCGCAACTGTCAGCGGCGCCATTGCTCAAGGTCAGCAGGTGGGTGTGCTTGGATTATACAAGGCAGATGATCCACAGATTTTTCGCATTGATCAGGCAAAGGTAGCTGCCCTTGGCTGCGCCATACGCCACACCGGGGTTATCGGGGCCGCGCAGGGTAGTATTGAGCTTGAGCAACCCAACCAGTTTGTTCTGCTGGCCTGTGGTGAAGCCTTGTTCGGTGACCCCGTTAAACGCGGGCAGATTGAAGGACTGACAGGTGCCGCTCAGGGCATCGCCGTTTTAGAAGGTGATCTGACAGATTTTCCGATGGCCAAGCGCGACAGTGCTGTTTCCGGGCGTCAGTACATTCTGAAAATTGGCTATTACAACAATCGCGATGTTGATGCGCGCGATCAGGACCTTGCCGCGCTGTCCCAACAGGCCGAGGCATTGCCCGATGCCTACGCCACAGAAGCCTTTATTGGCGTGACCCATGCGTCCGGACTGGCGCGCCCCGATGAGGTCGTTGTGTTATTTTACGACAGCGCGGACGCAGGCGAGCGTTTCCGGAAAAACAACAAAGCGCTGCTGGGAACGATAGGGGCGTTTAACAAGGCGCACCTGAGCCAATCGGTTTATTATGTCGGGCAGGTCACCCAGTAAGAACATCGACGGGCGGATCATTCCGCCCGTCTTGCCGCGCGCCCGCCACGGCGTTTTTGTGGCTGTGCGTCCCGGTTGGGCAGTTCTGCCATGACCCGGGCCCGCTCGGCCGGGGTCAGTTGCGACCAACCGCCAATTTCGTCAATTGTGCGTGCACATCCAAGACACAGGCCGGTATCCGGGTGCATTGTGCACAGGTCGGTGCAAGGGCTTTGCACCTCATCGCGTTTCCAAATGTCGCGGCTCATGCGTTGTCCTTTAGATAGCGCATACGATCCAGCACCCCTTGCAGGATATATCCCGCCGCGACGTGATCTATCACCTCGCGGCGACGTTTTCGGGATGTGTCGGCCTCTAGCAACGCGCGCTCGGCGGCGACGGTGGACAGGCGTTCGTCCCAATATCCGATTGGCAGATCGGTCAGGCGTGAAAGGTTGCGCGCAAATGCGCGGGTGGATTGGCAACGCGGCCCCTCGCTGCCGTCCATGTTGAACGGCAAGCCAAGGATCAGCCCGCCGATACTGCGGGCGGTCACAATCTCAATCAATCGGGCGGCATCGAGGCCGAATTTGCGCCGCCGGATCGTTTCAAGCGGGGTGGCGACCGACATTAGCGTGTCCGACACCGCAACGCCGATGGTCTTTTCGCCCAGATCAAGGCCCGCAATCGCGCGCCGATCAGGCAGAGCGGCAACAAAATCCTGAATGTCCTCGCAGATCATTGGGCGACCCCGGCGGATTTGGCTGCTGCCCGGATTTCGTCGATTGCCTCAGGTGCGGCGGCAAAAACCTGCTGCGCTTCGGCCCAGATTGCGCGCGCGCGATCAACCTCGCCCAAAATCCCGAGCGTGCGGATCAGCCGCGCCCATTCTTGCGCACTGCCACCTTCGTTAGCGAGGCGGTCTGACAATTGCTCGACCATGCCCCGGATCATTTCGTCGCGCTCAGCCTCGCTCAAATCGCTTGCGGCAGCGACATCGCCAGCCGTTGGTCCGCGCAGGGCCGGGGCCTCTGGCAGTTCATAGGTCACACCTGCATCTGCGGCGGCGATGGTGATCTGTGCGCGGATCGGTGCAACCCATGGCGCATCTGGCGGGCTGTCTTGCAGCAGTTTGCGCCAGATATCAAAGGCGATATCGGCGCGTGCGTTCTGGGCAAACATCAGGCCCGAATAATACAGTGCTGTGCCGTTTTCGGGATCACGTTGCAAGGCGCTGGTCAGGGCGGTTTCCGCCTCGGGCGAGACATAGCCGTTCGCCGCAAGGATCAGAATATCGGCGTAATCGGCATAATCGCTGGCGCTGGCCTGATTGCCGAGAATTTCAAGCACCCGGCCTTGCGCCTTATGGGCGGCCACGAAATTTCCCAGTTGCGCTTCGTTGCGGGCCAGCAGGGCAAAGCCTTGCAAATCATCGGGGCGGTCTTGCAAAGCGACGCGCAGTTTTTCCAGCAATTCCAGATGCTTGGGGTCTGCATTTGGGTTGATCTCTGGTGTGCCTAAATCACCCTCGATCTCGTCTTGTGACGGGCGGGTACCCATTAGATTTTGCGCCACTTCCAGACGTGTCTTTAAGGGTTGGTCAGGGTAATCCGGCGCGCCTAACTGGCTGTAAATCCAAATCGCGCCGCCAAAGACTGCAACTGCTATGAGCGCGCCCAGCATATAGCCGGGCCGTGCGGGTGCCTGCGAACCGGCGTCGCTTGCCGACTTGTCTGCATCCAGCAGTCGGCGTGACACTTCCAGCCGTAGCCGCTCGCCATCTTCAGCACTGATCACACCGCGTTGCAGATCGCTTTCCACCTCGGCCAACTGTTGGCGGTAGACCTCGATATCGCGGTTCTGAGTATTGGCGACGCCGCCGCCACGACGGCTGGCCAATGCCAGCGTCAGGGCCACCAAAGCAGCCAGTGGTATTGAGAGTATCCAAAACGACATCACGATTTCCTTCCCGTTGCGTGTAACCGCAACCGCGCCGGGGCAAAACCCCTTGATCCCTGTCGCAGCATGACCTCGCGCAAGGGTGATGTCGCTAAAATCCGGCCAAGTGCCGCTGCCTGTCTTGGCTTGGCGGCATATGCAGGCCATGTTTGGACAGCCAAGCCCCCTGCAGACAGGATTCGGTCAAGATGAAACGCTACTCTGCCTTTGCCATTGCCCGAGAGGGCGCGCGCTATCATCAGGGCTGGGAACGGGCGTGGCGTGCGCCTGAGCCAAAGAAAAAATACGACGTGGTGATTGTCGGGGCAGGTGGCCACGGTCTGGCGACGGCGTTTTATCTGGGCAAGAATTTTGGCATTACCGATGTGGCAATTGTCGAAAAGGGTTGGCTGGGGGGCGGCAATACCGGGCGTAATACCACGATCATCCGCTCTAACTATCTGCAGGATCCGTCTGCCGCGATCTATGAAAAGGCCCGCGCGCTTTACGAAACCATGAGTCAGGATTTGAACTACAACGTGATGTTCAGCCCGCGCGGTGTGCTGATGCTGGCTCAGACCCAACACGAGCTGCGCGCCTACAAACGCACCGCGCACGCCAATGCGCTGCAAGGCGTCAGCACTGAAGTCATTAGCCCCGATCGTGTGCGCCAGCTTTGCCCGATCATCGCCATCGACGGGCCGCGCTATCCGGTGCTGGGCGCGCTGTGGCAGGCGCGTGGCGGCACGGCGCGCCATGATGCTGTGGCATGGGGTTATGCGCGGGCGTGTTCAGATATGGGCATGGACATTTTGCAGCAATGCGAGGTTACGGGCGTGCGCCAAAAGGCTGGCAAGGTCAGCGGAGTTGAAACGGCGCGCGGCTTTATTGGTTGTGACAAACTGGCGATCGTCACCGCCGGCCACACCGGGCAGATTGCGCAAATGGCCGGGTTTGGCCTGCCGGTGGAAAGTATTTCCCTGCAGGCGCTGGTCAGCGAACCGATCAAGCCCTGTCTTGATGTGGTGGTGATGGCCAACACGGTGCATGGCTATATCAGCCAATCTGACAAGGGTGAAATGGTGATCGGTGGCGGCACCGATCATTCAATTAACTACAGTCAGCGCGGCGCGTTTTATCATATCGAAGAAACCGTGCGCGCATTGGTCGAAACCTTTCCGATGATTAGCCGCTTGAAAATGCTGCGCCAGTGGGGCGGGATCGTTGATATGACCGGGGATCGCTCGCCGATCCTGTCAAAAACCCCGCTGGGAAACTGCTTTGTGAATTGCGGCTGGGGAACCGGCGGGTTCAAGTCGATCCCCGGATCAGGCTGGGCAATGGCCGAGTTGGTGGCGCGCGGGGAACCGGGGCCATTGGCGGCGGCTTTTGGAATGGACCGGTTCCGGCAGGGCCGGTTTATTGATGAAAGCGTGGCAGCGGGGGTGGCACATTGATGGAGCGGTATTTGGATCAAGAAAACGCGGGCCTGCCTTACTGGCGCAAGGCACGAAATCCCCTGTGGAAGCGCTGTTGGTCATGGGCGGCTGCGAAGCTTGTGGGCACTTTGGCGGCAAATATACCACATCCAGTAGCCGTATCGGCAACAATCCCCGTATCTTGCGCGGAATGTTGCTGCAATCGGCATGTTTTGGAAACAGTTTTTGGGTTTTTGCCACGACTAGGGTTAAGAGTTCCATGCGTAAAAATGGACGAGTGGTTATGGATATTTCATCAGATTGGGTCATACTTGCAGCGGTTGTCTTACTGCTTGCGTTGGTTGTCGTGCTTTTCTTTAGCACGGACTCTGATAGCGCAAAGCAACAGCGCTCTTCATTTGACGATACAAAGCCGCGCCGCAACGATGCGCCGATGCAGACTACAGCCTCTAACAAATAACGAAGACAATGTTGCGCGGCCCCTGAACTATGGGGCGACGTTATGCTGACCCGGCTTCTGGACTTGCTGCCTGTTCCCCTGTCACGCCTTGTCGCGACGCTTGGGCTTTCGGCCTATCTGATTGGCACGATTTCCAGTCTGGCCATGCAAAACCCGCACCTTTTTCAGCGCTTTGGCTCGCTCGGCGTGGCCGCCGCGATCCTGTTTTTTTCTGACCGCCTGATGCAGATCGAACTGCGCCGTCAGAAAACCGTCGAACGCATCCTGCATGAATACGGGTTGGAACTTGAGGTTCTGAAAGAAGGCGTGGCTGCCACTGATCTGCCCAAAGAGGGGTTTCTGACTGATTATCTGTCCGAGGAAGCCCGCTTTAGCACCCTGCGTGGCCATGCGGAACGGATAACCTCGCGCAACATACTGCTGTTGACCGCAGCAACCCTGCAATGGGGGTTCGGTGACGCCTTTCTGGGCTGGTTGTTGTCATGATGATTTTCACCTGTCCCTATTGCGGTATCACTTGCGATGAGACCGAGCTTACACCGGGGGGGCAGGCGCATCTGCAACGCGCGGGGCCGGACGCGACGGAAGACGATTTTGAGGGCTATCTGTTTGGCCGCGACAACCCAAAGGGCGTACATTTTGAGCGCTGGCGGCATCAATATGGCTGCGGAAAATGGTTCCACGCGGCGCGCGATACGGTGACGATGGAGGTTTTTGGAACCTACAAAGCGCAAGTGCTGAAACCACCACAAGCCATTGTAAAGGCGATCAAAAAGCGGCAGCCAGATTGGCGTGGCGGCGCATGAGCGCCCGTCTAAAAACTGGTGGTCGGCTGCTCAACCGGTCGCGCTCGGTAGAGTTTTCCTTTGATGGCAAGCGGTTGCAGGGATTTCAGGGCGATACATTGGCCTCGGCCCTGCTTGCCAATGATCAGATGCTGGTGGGCCGATCATTCAAATACCACCGTGCGCGCGGCATCGTCGCCAGCGGGGCCGAGGAACCGAATGCGCTGGTTCATCTGGGTTCGGGCGCTTCATTTGAGCCAAACCAAAGGGCCACCACGACCGAACTGTTCGCCGGCCTTACGGCAACGTCGCAAAATCACTGGCCGTCGCTGAAATTCGATATCGGGGCGCTGAATGGATTGGTCGCGCGGTATTTGCCTGCCGGGTTTTATTACAAAACATTCATGGCACCGCGCGGGGCGTGGAAGCACCTGTTTGAACCGATCATTCGAAAATCTGCCGGGCTGGGCCGTGCGCCGCAGCAGGG
>JAHRVC010000237.1 GCA_019090885.1 Marinosulfonomonas sp. | reverse complement strand
TCACGCAAAGGCGGAAACCGCCTAGACAAGGCGCAATACGGCGCCGTCTTTGCGATCATTTTTGCACTTGTCGGCCTGTTTGTGACGGTCGCCATTGAAAAGTTGATGTAGCCCGATGTTTCTGCCCTTCTTTGAAGCCCTGCGAAAAGGCGGCGTTCCGGTCTCGGTGCGCGAATATCTGGCGTTCCTTGAAGGCATGACAGCCAATCTTGTGACCTTTGACATTGATGGGTTTTATTACCTCGCCCGCACCGCAATGGTTAAGGACGAGCGTAATCTGGACAAATTTGACCGTGCTTTCGCCGAGGCCTTTAAGGGGCTGGAACACATCACGGTCGATCAGGTACTTGAGGCGGTCGATCTGCCGCGCGAATGGCTGGAAAAAATGGCCGAAAAGCACCTGAGCGCCGAAGAAAAGGCCGAGATTGAGGCTTTGGGCGGCTTTGAAAAACTGATGGAAACGCTGCGTGATCGCCTGAAAGAACAGGGCGAGCGTCATCAGGGTGGCAGCAAATGGATCGGCACGGCGGGCACCTCGCCGTTTGGTGCCTATGGCTTTAACCCCGAAGGCGTGCGCATCGGTCAGGCCGAAGGGGGCCAGGGCCGCGCGGTCAAGGTTTGGGACAAACGGGTGTTTCGCAATCTCGACGACACCGTCGAGCTGGGCACGCGCAACATCAAAGTGGCGATGAAACGCCTGCGCAAATGGGCCCGCGACGGTGCCGAAGAAGAGCTTGACCTGCACGGCACAATCCGTGCCACCGCCGATCATGGCTATCTGGACGTGGTCACCCGCCCCGAGCGACGCAATGCCGTTAAAGTGCTGTTGTTCTTTGACGTGGGCGGCTCGATGGATCCACATATCAAAGTGGTGGAAGAACTGTTCAGCGCCGCGCGAAGTGAATTCAAACACCTGAAATACTACTATTTCCACAATTGCCTTTACGAAGGCGTGTGGCGCGATAACCGACGCCGCTGGGACGCGCAAATTCCCACCTATGAAGTGCTGAACACCTACGGGTCGGATTACAAATGCATCTTTGTCGGTGACGCCAGCATGTCGCCTTATGAAATTTCTTACCCCGGCGGTGCCAGCGAACATTGGAACGCCGAACCCGGATCAACATGGCTGACACGCGCCTTTGAGCAATGGCCTCAATCGCTGTGGATCAATCCGACGCAGGAAAACCACTGGGGCTATACGCAGTCCATCGAACTGATCCAAAACATCATCGGACCCGACCGGATGGTTCCGCTGACACTGGCCGGAATTGAGCGGGGAATGAAAGCACTGGGCCGATGATCGCCCGGTTCCGGGCATCATTCGCCCGTCATCCAGTGCTTAGCTCTGGGTTCCTTCTGGCGCTTGCACTGGTGATCTTTTTTGCCGTGCGCTCGGTCGTGGCGCTGATCTATTGGGCAGACCCCGAGCATCGCGATCAACCGATCCAAGGCTGGATGACGCCGCGCTACGTGGTGCAATCCTGGCAGCTTCCGCCTGAGGTGATGATCGAGGTTCTAAACGCCGGTCCAATGCCCGGCCGCCGCCTGACGCTGCGCGAAATTGCCGATGATCAGGGGATCTCAGTCAACGATTTGGCGACGCGCATTACCGCCGCCATAAATGCACATCGGGCTGCTGCCCAATGAGCGATACCCTGTTAGCGATGATCCCGGATTATGGCCTGTGGTTGGTGGCTATCACCACATTTCTTAGCTGCCTTGCCCTGCCAGTGCCCGCGTCATTGATGATGATCGGCGGTGGCGCTTTCGCGGCCGCTGGCGATTTTGCCCTGACGTCCATATCCGCCGTGGCCTATCTGGGGGCGGTGGCGGGCGACCAGACCGGATTTGCAATCGGTCAACGCGGATCGCGCCTGTTTGCCAGTATTCGCGCAAAACCCGGCAAACGCGCCGACTTGTTGCAACGGGCCGAACACTTCTTTGACAAATGGGGTGGTCCGGGTGTGTTTCTGTCACGCTGGCTGGTCAGCCCGCTTGGCCCCTATATCAATTTCATCGGCGGCGCGGCACAGCTGAACTGGTTGAAATTCACCGCATGGGGCTTCGCTGGCGAGGCGATATGGGTCGGGCTTTACACCGGTCTGGGCTATTTCTTCAGTGGTCAGATTGCGATGGTGGCCGACATTGCCGCCAACATCAGCGGATTGCTGGCAGCACTGGCTGGTGCAGCCGTTCTGGGCTGGTTGATTTTTCGCCCCCACGGGCCTGCACGCCCGTGACAATCACTGCCTCGGCGGGTATTTCAGTGCGTAACCGGGCCGCTTATTAACACCCCGTGTTCAGATAAATACCTTGGGGGTTTCGCAATGGCTGCACAAATCACTTATCACTCGATTGTCGATCCGTCCCACTGCGATTTTCTGGGACATATGAACGCATCACAATATTTCGCGGCCTGCTCCAACGGCGTATTTGTCCTGCAGGCATCACTTGGCCTAACGGCCAAGGACATGCGCGACGGGCGCCAGTTGGCTTTTGCCGTCGTCCACTCCGATACCGATTTCAAAGCCGAGCTTGTTCCCGGTGACGTTATTTATCTTGAATCACAAGTGATCGAAATCGGCACAAAATCCATCGTCTTCCGACACACCCTGTTTCGGGCCGAGGATAAGAAAGTCGCCTTTGTAACTCAGTCCAAATGCGTGATGTTGGGGCTGACCACACGCCGGGCGGAATTGATCCCGGACGACGTCCGCAAAAAGGCGATGGAATGGATGGTTGAGACACACGGGTAGCGTTCGACACGAACAAGGATTGCCTTACAGCGCCCCCACCCCCATATCTGCCCCATGTTAAAATTTACGCCAATCCTGCTGGCCATCCTTTATGCGGTGCTGATGTACCGGTTTTCAGTTTGGCGCACTGGGCGCGAACTTGATGCCAAATCAACCGAATTGGCTGATCCGGTCCTTAAACAACTGACCCAGCAAATGGCCGCAGCGCTTGAACTGCCGCGCATCAAGGTCAACATCTACGAAATTGACCCAGTCAACGGGCTGGCCGCGCCGGACGGGCGGATATTCATTACACGTGGGTTTTTCAACAAATACCACGCGGGCGAGGTTTCGTCTGGCGAAATGGCCAGCGTCATCGCCCATGAACTGGGCCACGTGGCGCTTGGCCATTCACGGCGTCGGATGATTGATTTTTCGGGCCAGAACGCGCTGCGCACCGCCCTTGCGATGGTCCTGTCGCGCTTTATTCCCGGGCTTGGCGTCTACATCGCCAATTTCTTGACCAGCCTGCTGGCGGCTCGTCTGTCACGCGAAGATGAATATGAGGCCGACGCCTATGCCTCGGCCTTACTGGTCAAATCGGGCATTGGCACAAGTGCGCAGAAATCCCTGTTTAATAAGCTGGAGAAACTGACAGCAGCCAATTCCGGCGCGGTTCCGGCGTGGCTGATGAGCCACCCGAAAACCACCGAAAGAATTCGCGCGATTGAGGTGTTAGAGGCGAAATGGGATGTTTGATTAGCGGCGCGGCAGCGTTCGCATCAAATGTTAGTTTCGTTACCTACCCGGACATTTCCGAATGAACAAAAACAGCACCTGAGTTCATCTTCCTGCCAAATAGTAAAACTGCCCCCAAGACACAAAAGCTAAATCCGTGTTAGATAAAAAACGGAACGGGGGAGCAATGGCTAAAAATTTCGATGCATTCTTTGGCACGGCCGAAGTCAGGGCGCTTCAGATGGCGCAAGACCGGCAGGTCGATACGCTCCGGGAGACATCCGGAGCCGTGGTTCATGCCCGCACGTTTTCCGCCGATGACCCAGAGCGTCTGGGCTGGGATGTTCTGAGGCAACGTATGGCTCAGGACAAAAGGATAACCCTGCGCGGGGTATCCGAGAATGTCGTAAAAAAAGCCCTGACAGAACTGGCCGATTTCAACCCGGTCCTCCATCGGTGGGATATATTTTTAGCCGATGATGACGCTCTCAGGACTGCGTGCCAGCCTTTGACCCAAAACCCATTGCCGCCGGGCCTGCATCGGACAGCAAACGAGGCGATAGATGATAATTTTATCCACGAGGTTCAGAGCTTTCTGACTGAACATGGAGTCTCGCCTTTTTCCAAAGACGCGCTGGCGGGCCGGCTTTTCCCGGCTCAACTGGTCGTGCTGCACGACGACACAAAAAATATCGTGGCAACAGGTTTTGCAGCGATGACACACAACCAATTTAGTCCGTTCGAAGGTGTCGCTTGGGTTGGATTGATCGCCGTTGCACCGTCCTGGCGAGGGAAAGAGTTAGGAAAATACGTTGATGCACTCAGCAATTTGGTTGCGGTCGACGAACTGGGCGCTACGGCGACAATGGAATTTGTGGCACAAGACAACATCCCGTCCCGGCGCATGCTTGAAGCTTGCGGACTTCGCCAGTCCGACAACCGGACAGTAGCAATGCTTTCCATGTCGCAAGACCGTATGACCCGGTAAAGTCTGTGCCTAAAAGTTTGTCAGATGCGACGCTTGGCAAATGGGCGCTTAGTTTTGTTCTAGGGTTCGAATCCGCCACGATTATCCCAGATGTGAATTTTCGCGTTTCTGTCTCAAAACTTTCCAACCTGATGATTTAATTACGGCCTGCACCCTAGACACACCTTGCTTAGGCAAGGCTGTCGCGATGGTTTGGGCGAACTGGTTACAATGATATTTTCATTGCGACGGAATTTCCAACCCGTCCCGTTTCGCGCCAACCCAGGTGGGTGTAGAGTTGGATATTCTCAGCCATTGCGGCGTGGGTGTTCAGCCGCATTTCGCTAAATCCCTGATCTGATGCCTCTTGCTGTGAAAAATCAATGAGCAACCGGCCAATCCCCAGACCACGGCAATCCGGATCAACGGCCAGATTCGCAAGTTTCAAAAAACCATCGCCGGGATTGAGAATTACACAGCCGACAATTTTATCGTCTTCAACCGCCACCCAAGCCTGATTCTTTTGGATGTCCTCGGCGCAGCCGTCAGCAACAGCAGGCAGATCGGAAATTCGGTCTTTGTATTGGGCATAGGCCGCTTGGATGCAGGCAACCAGCGCATCTGTATCCGCAATTCGTGCCTTGCGTATTTGATAGTCCCCTATTGCCAAACTTTGGCTCCTTTTGACCACGTTGCTCTGACGAACCTAACACAAACCCTATTGGGCCCAAAGCTTTAGCAACACTTTAGCCAAACAGCTTGCCAAGACGCGGCAACCGCGCCTTTTTCAGCAACTTGCGCAACGGCAATGGCCCGCCCGACAGGCGCTCGGCCTCTTGCCCGACCTTTTGCACGACTAGGATAATCTTCTCAGGTTCCTGATCGTAAAGACCACGCAGAAAGGCGTCCGGATGAATGGCCCGGACACCAAATTCAAACAGGGTGGCACGGGGAAAGTCGCGCAGGTTCATCGTGATAATCTGCTCAGCACCTGACGTGATCGCACTGGTCAGAACATGGCGATCTGCCACATCAGGAAGATAAAGCGTTTCTTCAAGGTCCGGGTCGGGCGCGCAAAGGGCCTTGGGCCAACGGCTGCGTAATAATGCAATTTCGCCGCGCGCCACCACGCCCTGACCTGCTTCCAACCGTGCTGCGGCCCGCGCCCATTCTTCCAGCAAACGATCAGACCAAACCGGGGCATATAGCCCGGCACCGGCAACACCAATCAGAATTTCCCGCATGACCGTCGGATATAGAACACAGGCGTCCAGCACTGCTTTCACAGCCAGATACCCGACACTGTGCCGACCTGCGCTAACGTTTTACAAACACGCAACGCCACGGTCACCTAGCTGGTTGGCTCGGCTGGTATTCCGGTCAACTCTTGCTGAATGATCGCATCAAGACGGTTCAATATCCGTACTTTTTGGGTGATTCCGGCGCGCTCGGCTTCCACGGCCTGATTGCCACCAAAGCCGTCAAATGTTGCATCAACCCGATAGCTCGGAATAACAGTTTCCCCCGTGCGGGAATTTGTGACGCGCAACATGAATTTAATCTCGTGTTCGCCCCCGATTGAATATCGCGTCCGTTGGGTCAATGCATGAAACTGAACCAACTCAACATCCAGAACAACCGGCACAGAGCCGTGCAAATTGCCAGCCCCGCGCATTAAACCGTCGGTGAGTATTTTGTGAACCTGACTATAGCGGTCACCGAACGGATCTTCCTGCCAAACAATATCGGCGATAGGTTTAATTCCGTTCGCTTCGGAAACACTAAGGGTTTCCGGCACCACAACGTTTACTTTGACCACCCGCATTGCCGGTAGTGCCGCGACATCGATCACGTCATTCTTGGTTTGCGAGATATCGAACTCGTTGCCTTGGCATGCCATCAAACCAACCATTGCGGCGACAGCCAATAGGCTATTCAACTTTTTCAAACCGGCCTCCGGTATTTTCGAAATTAATTTCTTATTCTAGATAGTTGCCCATCCATTACGTCAGAATAAAGAAAAATATGCGTGAATATCCAGAATACTGTATTTTGGAGCCAATCGTTAGTTATTAATCACGCTCTTCAGTATTTTGGCCTGCCGTATCGGATTCCTGTTTTGATGGCTAAACTTTCGGTTGTTAGCGCTATCATATCGTGTTACCCGACCGCAACAGCGAGCAGAGACATGAAATGACACACCACAAACTAATCGACGTGACGGCCAGAATAGCCGCCCGCAGCCACGACAGCCGCGCCGCCTATCTGGAACGAATGGCGCGCGCCGCCGGGGATGGCCCCAAACGCGCCCATCTTTCCTGCTCCAATCAGGCCCATGCCTACGCGGTAATGGGGGCCGACAAAGCAACGCTTACGGCCGATCACGCCCCCAATCTGGGTATTGTGACGGCCTATAACGACATGCTGTCAGCCCATAAACCTTACGAGGTTTACCCAGATCAAATCCGCGCCGCTGCCCACAGCGTTGGGGCCACAGCTCAGGTCGCCGGTGGGGTTCCCGCGATGTGCGATGGGGTAACCCAAGGCCAGCCGGGCATGGAGCTTAGCCTATTTTCGCGCGACGTCATCGCACTGGCCGCAGGCGTCGGCCTGTCCCACAACACCTTTGATGCAGCGGTGTTTCTTGGCGTCTGCGACAAGATCGTTCCCGGCCTGGTGATCGCCGCCGCCACGTTTGGCCATATCCCGTCAATTTTCTTACCTGCCGGGCCGATGACCAGCGGTATCTCCAACAATGAAAAAGCAAAAACCCGCCAGCAATTTGCCGCCGGTGAGATTACCCGAGAAAAACTGATGGCCGCCGAAATGGCCGCCTATCATGGCCCCGGCACCTGCACCTTTTACGGCACCGCTAATTCCAACCAGATGTTGATGGAATTCATGGGGTTACACCTGCCAGGCGCTGCCTTTGTGACGCCCGATACCCCCCTGCGCGATGCCCTGACCGGGGCGGCTGTCAAACGGGTTTTGGATATCACCGCCCTTGGCGATCAATTCACCCCGACCAGCGCCATTCTGGATGAAAAGGCCTTCGTCAATGGCATCGTCGGGCTGATGGCCACCGGCGGGTCAACAAATCTGGTGCTGCACCTGCCTGCTATGGCACGCGCTGCCGGGATCATCCTTGACCTTGAGGATTTTGAGGCGATCTCGCGCATTACCCCGCTGATGGCGCGGGTCTATCCAAACGGGCTGGCGGATGTGAACCATTTTCACGCCGCCGGTGGCATTGGCTACATGATTGGCGAGTTGCTGGACGCGGGCCTGCTGCATCCCGATACGCACACCGTGGCTGGCGTCGGCCTGCACCATTATGCGCGTGAACCCCGGCTGGTAGATGGCGAAATAACTTGGGTAGACGGCGCACGCAAAAGCCAGAACGACAAGATCCTGCGCCCTGCAAGTGAACCGTTTCAGGCCGGCGGGGGCTTGCGCCAGTTACAGGGCAATCTTGGACGCGCGGTGATGAAAATCAGCGCGGTGAAACCAGACCGCCAAGTGGTCAAGGCCCCCGCCCGGGTTTTCGATCATCAGGACGATGTGAAAACCGCGTTTCAGGCTGGCGAATTTACCGGCGATACGGTGATCGTCGTGCGCTTTCAAGGACCGCGCGCAATCGGCATGCCCGAGCTGCACGCGCTGACACCGACGCTCGCAGTATTGCAGGATCGCGGATTGAAAATCGCCTTGGTCACTGACGGCCGGATGTCGGGCGCATCGGGCAAGGTTCCCGCCGCGATCCACGTTTGCCCCGAAGCCGCCGACGGTGGCCCACTGGCGCGCCTGCGTGACGGTGATATGTTGTGCGTCGATGCGGTTGCCGGCACGCTTGATGTGCTGGAAAGTGATTTTGAAACCCGCACGCCAGTTACGCTAGACCTTACAGATAGCCACCAAGGTTTGGGGCGCGAATTATTCGAAGTTTTCCGCCAGAATGTCGGCCACGCGGCGGATGGTGCCGCAGTTATTTTATGAAATACATCCCTCGGAAGGACGATTTATGACCCCGCAAGACGCCAGTAAAAAGGCCCGCGAGCTTTGCAATCTGGCCCCGGTGATCCCGGTTCTGGTCGTTGATGACGTCGCGCACGCAGAACCACTTGCCCGCGCATTGGTCGCCGGTGGCTTGCCGGTGCTCGAAGTTACACTGCGCACGCCGGTCGCGCTTCAGGTGATTGCCGCGATGCGCGATGTGCCCGGTGGTATCGTCGGTGCAGGCACGCTTGTGACGCCGCAGGATGTTCTGGCAGCCAAGGAAGCGGGTGCAAAATTCGGTGTGGCACCGGGTGCCACGGACATTTTGTTGCAAGCCTGCGAGGACGCAGATCTGCCATTGCTGGCAGGGGCCGCCACTGCGACCGAGGCAATGGCCCTGCTGGAACGTGGCTATGACGTGCAGAAATTCTTTCCCGCCGAGGCATCAGGCGGCGCGCCCGCACTCAAGGCAATCGCCGGACCCTTACCACAAATCAGCTTTTGCCCCACAGGCGGTGTGTCACTGAAAAACGCGGCGCAATATCTGGCTTTGCCAAACACGCTGTGTGTCGGCGGATCATGGGTGGCCCCGGCAAAACTGGTGACGGCAGGCGACTGGGCCGGGATCGAGGCACTGGCGCGTGAGGCAAGCAGGCTGGAACGATAAAGAACAATATCAGGGCAGCGTCTGACCCGCGGGTGGGCGTGTAGCGCCCGCCCATGGGGGCGG
>JAHRVC010000236.1 GCA_019090885.1 Marinosulfonomonas sp. | reverse complement strand
TCGCCGTGGTTACAAATTCTCGACCTACGCCACGTGGTGGATCCGTCAGGCGATCACCCGCTCGATTGCCGATCAGGCCCGCACGATCCGTATTCCGGTCCATATGATCGAAACGATCAACAAGCTGGTGCGCACGGGGCGGCAAATGCTGCATGAGATCGGCCGTGAGCCGACGCCAGAAGAGCTGTCCAAAAAGCTGCAAATGCCGCTGGAAAAAGTTCGCAAGGTGATGAAGATCGCCAAAGAACCGATTTCGCTGGAAACGCCGATTGGTGACGAAGAAGACAGCCAACTTGGTGATTTCATCGAGGATAAGAACGCGGTTCTGCCGCTGGACAGTGCCATTCAGGAAAACCTGAAGGAAACCACGACTCGGGTTCTGGCATCTTTGACACCGCGCGAGGAACGGGTTTTGCGGATGCGCTTTGGCATCGGTATGAACACCGACCATACGCTGGAGGAGGTCGGGCAGCAGTTTAGCGTGACGCGTGAGCGTATTCGCCAGATTGAGGCGAAAGCGCTGCGCAAGCTGAAACATCCGAGCCGGTCGCGGAAGTTACGGTCGTTCCTGGATCAATAATTTGGTGCTGTGAGCCTAGTAAGGCGGATGGTGTAGTCTGTGGCGAGTGGACAGGACTATCGCCAATACCCCACGTTCTGGGGGCGGCAATGGGCGTACAGTTAATAAAATTGATATGTTTCGATTAATTAGATCGAATGGAAATCAAAGCGCACAATTTTGTGTGCTGAGTAACTCATAGCCCGTGTTATCCGCCCCGTGAATCGGTTTCTTCTGACAGATCCACGTAGGGTCTGCAGCCTAAAACATATTCAACAATTTGTCCCAAATCATCCCGGCGCCAAGTTGCGAAAGATGATTGTCATCAATGTAGAGCAAGTGACCATTCAGCCGTAAAAAACAAACTTCTGACGAACAGAATTCAGATTTAGAATTGAGTATTCTAACATCTCCTCTTTTCTCTAAACCGTTCATCATTAAAGTTTCTTTGGTGTGCCACAAATCCGATGTTTGCCTTGGGTACTCTGACAATAGAATTCTGCTCCGTTCATCGAGAAAATTCAGGTCCGGGGCTTGGCTTGCAATAATTATTTTTGAGTGCTTTCCTAACAAATCGACAGTTTTGTGGAGGTTCTGTTCTAATAGTGCCGCTGAGTATTCTGCGCTGGTTCTGCCCTTTGGTCCATCAGTTAGAAAGTGGTGTTCATCATTTAGTCTGCCCTGACTTTGCTGACCATTTTGGTACATTGTCCACCTTGCCATGAGTACTACGGTTGATGGCTTAAGGCTGGTTATAAAATCCGCATAGAGACCTAATGTTTGGATATCCGTACAGCTTAAATCACTTAATGGCTGGTCGATTCTAACAACTGATGTCACCGGCGGGCAGCCATTGTGTGAAATTACCAAGAATGAATAGTCAGGGTGTACCCCGATACTTCGCTTCAAATTACCTGCATGTGAATCGCCCCAGACAACCACTAATTTGGAACCTTCACCAATAATCTCACATTTGGCATTTACGCCAATTTTTTCGAACCCCACACAGCGTTTCCTCTCGGCGACTTCATCAACAGATACTGGTTTGAATTCTAAATTTGGGTGATTGATTTCAATCAGGGTGGGAACTTGTCCCAAAGCAAATGTGCCCAAAAAGATGAATACTATCCCGATGGTTCCAAACAGAGAAAATATCTGTTTTCTGGTAAATGAGTATTTCGTTTTCCCATTGCGAAATGGCTGTTCTACGAACCGCCAGCTCAAATATGCAAGCGCCAGAGATGCGATGGCTAACACTAGCATTAACCACTGTTCGGGCACGTTTAAACTACGGATACGCGCAAACGCGAAAAGCGGTTGATGCCACAAATACGCACTATAACTAATGAGCCCGATACCAACGAAAGCTTTAAGAGATAACAGTCGCGCTACCCATGTTTCGCGGGCACCATACAGGATAATCAATGCAGTGCCGACAACGGGTGCCAGCGCATAAAGTGACGGAAATGGCGTGCTGTCATCATAGATGAAGATAGAAAACACAATTAGTGCAAGCCCAAATGCTGACAGTGCATTGTTCGATTTTGTCGCTTTCCCTAACTGTAAAAATGCACATATTGAGCCAGCCAATAGCTCCCATGCGCGCGTTGGGATCAAATAGAAATTTGCGGTTGACGAATTTCGCCAGCCCCATTCGCTGAGTAGCAGGCTAAATACTGAGATTGCGACAATGCTATAAAGCACTGGGTTGCGCCCAAATCGCCAAAGCAGAATTAATAGTATTGGAAAAAACAGATAGTATTGTTCTTCAACCGCCAGACTCCATGTATGTAGAAGCGGTTTTTCTTCAGAAGCGGCATCAAAATACCCACTTTCTCGCCAAAATAATATGTTGGATGCGAAAATGGTAACCGCGACGAGACTTTGAGAGAAATCTTCAAATTGCGAAGGTAGCATCCACATCCAAGCACAGGGTATGCAACACAGCATCACAAAGAACAGAGTCGGCAGTATTCGCCGTGCACGGCGTTCGTAAAACCGCAGTATCGAAAACTTACCTTGCTCAAGTTCGTTAAGGATTATGGTGGTGATGAGATAGCCAGAAATTACGAAAAATACGTCTACACCAACATAGCCGCCGCTAAAGATGGTGAATCCTGCGTGAAATAGAATTACGGGAATAACCGCAACTGCTCTTAACCCGTCAATTTCGCGCCTATATTGCATTTTCTCTAAATTTCAATTTTTTTTATTATTCAGAATTAAATCATCTGTAAGTAATATTGAGAAAGAGTGACCCGCTGATCTGCCAGTGAATTGGCATCCAGCCTGACCTAAAGCCTTTTGGGTTGATACGCTGTTTGTCGGGCGGTTAGCAACCGACTGCCGCGCGGAGTTTTCATGCGGCGTAGCGTGGCCGTCGGTCAGCGAGTGTCAGGGATCAGCGCCTATGGGCCCAGATAGGTTGATTTGATTAGAGAGAGTTTCTGGCTCATCGTAACCACCAAAAAGTGGACGATGAGACATACTACCGGAACGCGCAAAAGCCCTGGCGAGAAGATCGTCAAAGATGTTCCGGCCCAAACCATAAGTATACCGTTGATAGATTCTGGGCCACTATTGACCCTGACCATCAGCGGTCTGCCACGCTATTCAATAATCCGGTTCAGGCTGGGCATCACCCGTTCGGCGGGTAACGGGTGATGAGACGTCGACTTGGATGCCTGATCTTTCGCGGTTGAAATCATTCATAACGTTTAGGGTGCGAATGGTGCGCCCGTCCGCCAATTGGTCGGCGTGACTTCGACTGACCAAATATGATTGGGCGTATCCGGTATGGTCAACGCGTCTGGCTTGTCCCGTTTCAGGCATTTCTCCGGCCAATTCGTTGTGCCACTATATTAGCGAATTTCCGACTTGAGAAAAGCCCATATTTTCTGTCAAACAAGTGATCAGGACCAAAGTGACAATGCAATTGAACAGCGGGTGTGATTATCTTGAACAGAAGCGCCATTTTCTCGGTGTCAATTTGTGTGTTTGGCTTTTTGTTTGCTTTGCACTTGCAAAACATAGGTTTCGTTGACGCAACCGCTAATAACCGAGACACAATTTCAAGCCTTTATCTGCTGGTTGCTCAAGACAGGTTCGTGGCGCCTTTGATTGCAGGAATTCTAATTTTTTCCTGCTATGTAAAGTTGCCAGTCATGACAGATATTGTTGTTTGGTGCGGCAAACACTTTCGCTGGTTGTTGTTTGGCAGTTTTTTGTTGGCACTTTTTTCACGCGTGATTGTGCACCATTCGTTTGATTTGTCGCTTGATGAATTCATGCCCACATTTCAGGCGAAAATTTTTCAGTCCGGACAGTTATTAGCGCCGATTGAAGAGAATGCACTGGCGGTCAACAAGAACCTTCAGCCATTTTTTACTTATGTGAATTCGGACCATGGATTATGGTCAAGTTACTACCGCCCGGTTCACGCTGCATTGATCGCCGTGTTTTCCCAACTTTTACACGCCGATTTATTGAACCCGCTGCTGACGGTCCTGTCGCTCTGGGCGATTGCGGATATAGCACGCCGGATTTTTCCAAAACACCCGGAAGCACCGGTATTATCGGCGCTGTTGCTTTTGGTGTCGCCGCAGTTTCTGGCGACGGCTGGCACAGGGTTTTCGTTCACCGGGCACCTCGCGTTCAACCTTATTTGGTTGGCAGCATTCCTGCGCGGTTCTTTTCGTGGGCATGTTCTAGCGGCCTTGGTTGGGTTCTTTGCTGTGGGTCTGCATCAAGTGCATGTCCATCCCCTGTTTGTGACACCTTTCTTGGCCGCGCTTTTATTGGGGCGGTTTGGTTCACGCGTGGCCTTAGTTCCCTATGCAATCAGCTACGGGTTGGCACTTCCGATTTGGATGGTGTGGCCGGAAATTTCAATTTGGCTGCAAACTGGGGACACAAGTGTTTTGCCCACGGCAGTAATGGAAATTGACTATATTAAGGATTACTTTCGGTACTCCGATAAGGTTCAAGCAAACGAAAAGGATCTTGGGGGCTATTTTCTGGCAACGAACGTGTTTCGGTTTTTGTTTTGGGTTTCACCGGCGCTGCTGATTTTGATGTTTATTACTCTGGGGAAAATCAAAGACATTGGTTTGGTTCCGGTTCTGTCGGGGATTGGTTTCCTGCTAATGTTAGTAGCAACGCAAGTCTTGATGCCAAATCAGATGCACAGTTGGGGTGCACGTTATTACCATCCGGTGCTAGGGAATTTTGTATTGTTTGGACTTGGCGGATACTTCGTTGCGGTGTCGCAAAATACAGGGCTCAAACAAGTAATCGCGACACTCGTGGTGGTTTCTGCCGTCGTCTTGTTGCCCGTCCGCGCCATCCAAATGGAAGCAAAAATTGCGCCCAGAGCAGCCGTCCAGAGAACGCTGTCGGAACTTGATGTCGACACCGTAATCATCCAACTGAACCAACAGTGGTTTGCCCCCGACTTTATCCGGAATGATCCATTTCTTACCAACAGACCTATCATCGTAGCTGACCGTCCGCAGATTAACTTTGACCATTTCGGTCCTGCCTATATTTCTATTGGCAAACCAGAGTTGTCGGAATTCGGCTTGCCAATTGGCACGCTCTATGAGCCGGGCAAGGCGCCCTAGCGCGGGCCAAGAACTATACTGGCCGGACCAGAAAAGATTGATTGCGGCTCTAGGGACTAATACTGGCCTGTGCTACGATCGAGCCAGTTCCAAGTACTTTCGTTAGCACGTCGCGCTGTTCATCAAGTGGCATATAGCGAACAGATTTATCGCCGCCGACATAAACGTCCGCAATATAATAAAGAGCGTGAATTGGCGAAGACCGGCGAACCCAGTCTTTGAAGATTAGTGAACCGCCGGGTGAAAGAAGATCTTTCGCGGCACCTAACAGCCCTAAACGCAGTGCGTCCGGCACATGGTGCATAACGTCGTTGATCAGGATCAAATCAAAATGGCCGGGGGATTGAACTGCCAGATCCTCGGCGGTGATTTGCGTGAATTTGACGGCTCACTGCGGCCCATCATACATCCGCCCAAGGTGGGAAATGATATCAATGCCCAGATAATCCGCCTGCGGAAAGTCACGCACCAGAAGTTAGGCCAGCGCGCCTTCGCCGCAGCCTATTTCCAGGATGCGTTTGGGTTGCGACCAGCCGCGAATGTTTTGGGCCAAACCTTCCAGATTGATAAAAATGCCGCGATATAGATTGGAAACAGGACGCTCGTAGGGTCCCAGGCTTTTTTGACTGCTGCCCCAATTGAGCTCATACCGATTTCCGTTTGCTTCGTAATATCCGTAGTCGCGGCCATATTCTTTTAATTATTCTTGTGTCCCGAAGGAATGCCGCCCAGCCAGACGGACCCAGTTTAAAGAACTTATCCAAAAAGGGTCGGATCGACGTCGGTTGCTTGTGATACCGTGCCGCCAAATATGTGTTCAAACAATTTGATGCCTCGGCCAAGGCTTTGGATCGGGGGATGTCTGCATTTGGAAGGGTGCCTAGGTGGCGCTCTAGCGGGATTGCCAATTGTGCCGCAAAATCCTGCATATCGCGTGACCCTTTGACCGTCTGCGAATGTTCATGGACTCGAAATGCGGCCAGTTTCCGTGGCATCCACGCAACCGAACCAGCCCCAACAAGTTTCAGCCAAAAATCCCAATCGGCCGTGTACCACAAGTCTTCTGACAGGCCGCCCAGCTTAAGTGCGGACGCCCGGCGAAACATTGCAGCCGGAAGTGCGATAGAGTTTTGCACGATCAGGGCGCGCATCGCCGCATTGCCATCAATTAACCGTTCATGCATTCCGAACGCTGGCCCAAATGTTCCAACCAGGCGGTTCTCTGTGTCCATGAACCAAGCGGGGTGCAGCCAAAGTTCGGCATCTGGGTATTTCGTGGCAAGGCCAAGCAATGCGTCAAGCCGGCCGGGTAGCCAAATATCATCCTGATGCAGCATCGTTATCAAGGGGGCCGAGGCGGCCGCTAATCCAATATTGGTATTTGCCATCCAATTTGTGCTTTTTGGGGCATCTATAATCTGGATCGGAAGCTGGCCGGAAAATTCTTTCAGAATTTTGCGTGAACCGTCGTCAGAGCCCTGATCCACTGCTAGTATCTCAATTGATGCTTCGCCCTGATCAATCAAGGATTCTAGTGTCGCCCTCAGGGTTTTTGCACCATTGAAAATCGGCATAATGACACTCAGTGCAGGAATGCTCATTTCGCCCCCGCAGTGTTTGAGCGAAACATTATCAACAATGGAGCGATCGCCAAAAAAGCGATGGTTGAAATTATGCGAAGTGATAGCGCCACTTCAATTGCTTCTGCTGGCGTTACGCCCTGCGCAATCATCACGCCGGTCCAGGTAACTTCCACAATTCCAAGGCCACCGGGAATGAATGGCAAGCTAATGACAAGCAGGACGGTCGGATAAGCCAGTGCCAGGATAAGAATATCGGCTTCCGGAAGTAACATCGAGATCGTCCAAACGTTCAAGGTTGCCATGCCAAGATATCGCAGAAAGCTGAGTGTCGTCAGTTGAAGAAGTATCCGATGTGGAAATGCCACGGCCTGTTGCAGCACATTTTCGATCGCCGCAGAAATTTTTGCCGTTGGTTCAGGAAATCGGCCAGTAATCCAGCGGTTTATTTTTCTAAGAAATTGGAAAACTGGCGAAATAAGTGACACGACAACGAACCCGGCCAGAAATGCAGTTAAGCCTGCGGGGAGGGGGCCGAAATTGACGATTAAAACTAAAACTGACACCAGGCCCATGGACAGCAATACGACAACTTCAAACACTTGTTCAAAAATAGATGTTCCCACCGCGCGCGCTGTCGAGATCTGATGCGGGCGGGCGACCCATGCCCGTGCAAATGGTGTGACAAGCTGAATTGGCAACACCTGCCCCGCCAATGTCCCAAGCGTCGTTCCAGCCAGTGCATCTTTTAGGGGCAGGTTTTTTCCGCCAACCGGAAACTGCCCCAGAATGATCTGCCACTTCACAGAGGCCAAACAAAGAATGGCCGCCTGAAGGCACGCAAGCACAACGAAGAACCAAACGGGAACCGCAACAACCGTCGCAACCAACTGCGCAACAGACAGGCCGGAGTAGTTAAAAAGCACGACAATAATCGCAATACCAAGCCCGGCAAAAATAAGAAACGTTACCAGCTTTCGTAGATTGGTATTGGTGGGTCGTTTCACAGCGATAGTCGTTTCAGGCGTCATGTCAGGTTCGAATGGCGCAATCTGTTTCCGGCGGAAACCGACAACAAAAACCCACCAAAACACGCCTGTATTCCGATCACGATCAATGAGAATGCCGCGATCAGGCCGCGAATTTGGTTAAGGGTGCCAAAATCAGATCCAACCCATCCGGTTGCAATGATTGTGGCCCAGGTTAGGCCTGCGCCAATACCGATCGCCCCAACTGCCAGCCACTTTCCTAGTGTGGAGAAAGACAGTAGTTTTCGTGCTGTCGGCGTCATTATACGATACCCGTCGCGATAGCTAAGGACCATTGCCGCCAGTCCAAGGATTGTCGTCTGGGTTGCAATTATCAAAGCAGAGCTTGCAACCACGGCCCAGTGATCACCAATCCCGAAATTCCCAATCCTAACCATTTCGCTATCGGGGTTTGCAACGAGGACCGTAAAAATGAAAAGGCCAAAGCCTGCAAGAATCGCCGATGGTGCTACGAAGAGCCACATGGGGCTTAGCATCAGCATATAAAACAAATGCCTCAATCCATCGCGAACCGGGTTAAGATGCGGCGGGCGCCCACGTTCATCAGGCGACAAAGTCACCGGAACTTCTGCAATTTCAAGCTTCAAAAGCGCAGATTTCAGAACCATTTCAGATGCGAATTCCATCCCATCCGATGTTAGGCGTAATTTTTCCAACCCGTCGGCAGTAATCGCGCGAATGCCACAGTGGCTATCGCTGATTTTTGTTTTGAACAACAAGCGCAGCATTGTGGATAACGCCGGGTTTCCGATGTAACGGTTTTTCCATGGCATCGCGCCCGGCTTAATTTCACCCTGGAAACGTGACCCCATACAAAGGTCAGCACCATCCATCAGTTTTTTGATCATTGGGACGGCTTCGACAAAGTTATACGAACAATCGCTGTCACCCATTATCAAATATTGACCGTTAGCAGCACTAAATCCGGCCTTTAGGGCAGCCCCGTAGCCGCGCTCAGATACACTGACCACCATCGCGCCGGCGTCCGAGGCTATTTTTTGGCTGCCATCCTCGCTGCCGTTGTCAGCGACAATAATCTCACCCGTTAAGTTATATTCTGTCTTGAGAATTTGGATCGCTTCTTTGGCCATTTTGATACAAGGACCGATCGTTGCCGCTTCGTTCAGGCATGGCATAACGATGGATACAGAAACCGAATTTATGTTTCCAAAATCTTTCATTTCTTCGCTCACGAATATTATTGTTGCAAGATTGCTAGTTAATACCTTCTGCTATGGGACTTTTTTTTGGCATTACTATGACCTGTCAACGGCAGTGGGAATGCCGGTCGCTTTGAACCGATTATCATTGTGAATAGACTGCTTGGCCAAATGGTTTTGTGGCCCGCCGTATTTTTTGGTTTTGGAGAAGGTCTTGTCAAAACTGACGTATTTAGCGTGATCACGGGTTGTCCCGAAAAGCGCGTATTATGATTTGACATATGATCCGGCAGGGGAGGGGGGCGGAATTGTTTGTTGTTTACCGAATGGAAACAGATTGTTTCGAATTACGGCGAATATAATACTTGCTAATGATGCATTAGCTGAGTAGATTTATAAGTGTAGGTGTTAACGAGTTCTAATTATTTCTAGTTTTGTAAGTAGTGAGTTATCTTAGTTGAAGTTGCGATGCGCGGAGTTAAGGCTATACCCCTTTCGATAGTGGGAAATAGACTAAAACTTTGTGTGAAGATTTCCGAAAGTTTGCCGTGTTTGGCTATTCGGAAGTTAGTTTTTACGAGTGTGTAGTGTAGCAATATGTTCAATAGTCCTGACGTTGGGGCCAGAAGATGTGGGAAGCGTCGGGACTGTTTGAACAATTTTGATACCCCAAAAATTGGCGTTTCAATCAAAAGCGACAACCAAATTCCATCTAGTGCAAACCCTATTACTGTCAATGGCGACCTCTTTGGGCCTGAGGCGAACCAAAAAGAGAGCCAATATGTACCGTAGTGAAAAGTTAGATTTGATGGCCGCAGAAATTTCGGCGAACATTGAGCAACTGGAACGGGGTTTGAAAGAAGAGTACAAAAGGCTGTTTCGCGTTTCATCAGATTTTAATGACATAGCGACTGATTTTGTATTGTTGGAACGAAAAACGCTAACGCAGGCTGAAAAAGAATACGAAACCACGACAATCGTGGACCGTTTGTGCGCACGTTTGGGTATGACGTTTGGTCCAGAGCGCGACACGCTTTTTATATTAGAAGCCGCAATGGCGGTTATGGATGAAAACATGTCGGCCTCTATGACGTCGCCGAACTAAGATTTCTGGCAATAAGCCGGTTTTCAGCGCGAAATGCACACAATCGGAACCCAAAGGCCGCCCCCGTCCCCCAAAAACGTTGTGGTTGGCAGAATTGATTGGCCCACTAGGCCAGTCGAAAACTATCTGGCAGCAAGCTGACTTTCGTTTCCTCCACAACAACTTCGCCAAGGCGCCGCAAAATCTCGCTTGACCGCGTGCTTGATTGCCAGTGCAAGGAAATCAATATTCTTTTGCTCGGAACCAATTCCTTTAGCTCGCCGCTATCCAAATACGGTTGCGCTGCGATAGTTGGCACGAGCCCCCACGCAGTTCCATTCAGGCAGCAAGCTACATACCCTTCATAAGAGGGTACCAGATGGTTTGAAGTGGCTATGAATTCACCAAAACACAACATCATCCATTGTTCTTGAATGGTGTCTTTACGATCAAATGCAAGGCAGGGCGCTTCTTTTAGCGCCTCAATCGATACACCTTTTGAAAAATAGGTATCGTAGAACGCGGCAGATGCGACAGACACATATTCCATCGCTCCAAGTGACATTCGCCGGCAGCCTTGGACAGGCTTTTCAATGGCTGTCACGACGGCCAGTGCGTCGCCAGATTTCAAGCTTGTTTCAGTATGCTCCTGATCGTCGGGAATTATATCAAACCGAACGCCTAATTCGTTTGCGGCTCTTTTGATGACGTTTGGAAACCAGGTGGCAAGGCTGTCATTGTTCACCGATATCCGGATCGTAGCTGCTGTCGCTTCGGTGTTGCCGGTTAGGGCATTCATCCGATCATTCAATTCGTGCTGCAGCAGCGTTACCTGCTCGACATGTCGGCACAATTGCAAGCCAGCTTCCGTCGGAACGCATGGACGGCCCCGAACAATCAGGACAGAGCCAACCTTATCTTCGAGTTGTTTGATTCGCTGACTAACGGCAGATTGCGTCACATTTAGGGATTTTGCCGCCGCGTCAAAGCCGCCTTCCCGCACAACTGCTGCAAGAGCGACCAATGAATCGTAATCAAAATCCATATTCAAGAAACTTTCTTATTAGGGCGTCTAATAATATTCTGGTGTTTTGGCCGAAAGATCAAGCTAAATGTTGATTCGTACCAAAAAACTTGCATTTCACCATAAGCCAGCCTGATTTTTAAAAAACACACTTTCGCAAAATCGAAAGAAAGGGGGTTCCCGTAACAGCTTTGACGGGTATCTATCATTCAAGGCTTTACCTGGGGGGGCAAATGTCCGGACAACTTTTACGCCAAAAATTCATGCGCCGATTTGTCGGAATGACACGGTATTCCCGGCTCACCGCTTGGCTGGTTTTTCTTTCTTTCTTTGTGCCGATTCTGGGCGGGATATTCCTTGGCCATTACCTGCTATCCTTGTCTTTGTCGTTTGGTACCGTTGTGCTGATGTTTTTGACATCTGTGTTTATCGGAACGCGCTTGCGAGGTCTGAACAACATTGTTCACGAATGTACGCACTCGTCTTTTTCGGATTATCGCCCAGATAATGTGTTTTTTGGTCGGTTGTGCTCGGCAATTCTAACTGGCTGTTACAAACAATACAAAGCTGGCCATCTTTCGCACCACGCGCATCTTGGTGACTATGAACATGATCGCGAAATGGCCGTTATAGAAAAATTCGCCCTACATGAGCCGCTGACACGTTCAAGAGTTTTTCAGCATTTTATGACACCTCTTCTTGGGCGCCATTTGAAGGTTTATTCCGGCGTCAATTTGTCGGGCGGTGACGGCGCGTTTTTTATGGGACTAAAAATCGCTCTATTGCTTACTATTGCTGTTTCCGCGCTGTTTTTCCCGGCCACAGTGGTGCTGTTCGTATTGCTACCCTTGTTCTATATATTTCCGACGCTCAATTTCTGGACGGACTGTCTGGATCATGCTGGCGTTCTGGGTGTGAAGGACGAACTGGAAGCTTCCAGAAATGTTCTGGCACCTTGGCCGGTCCTTCTGATGTTTTTTCCACGCAACGATTGTTATCATCTGGTCCATCACTTGTTTCCAAATGTACCGGCGCGCCACTTGAAGACGGCACACCTGCAGCTTTCGCAAGATCCTGCGTATCACAGTCAATCGCTTGCGATGGGCCGGACCCACCACGCGTTACCAGGCCTTGTTACTGGAAATCTGTGAGCGCGCTTAACAAAATCGCAGTATCGCAATTTACGCTCATAGTTTTCCAAACGGCTTCGGTCGGGGCTATTTCAGTCGCTTTGGCGTCCTCGTTCTTCAATGGAATGTCGGGTAGATTCTGAGGTCAAAGTGCTGGCCACGTTTTTCCAGTGCAACACGTGGCGGACACAGGTTCATCTTCCTGCTTGCAAGGTTTACTTCTTTTTGAAGCGAGTTAAAGGAAGCCTTAACTGACTGGTCTTCACTCGAATTGGGAAGGCTTTCCAAACACTCGATTACAATTTCGTCACGTTCCAGTGTTTTGCACAGCCGCATAAGACATTTGAACGTGTCGGTCGCCTGATCGGCTTTCAGATCTGTTAGTTCAATTGCGTTTAATGCAAGCGTACTTCTGGTCGCTTTGTAAGCGACCTTTGGCTGTATGCTGCCAGCTTTTTTTCGGTCTTTTGTTGGCAGCCCACGAACGGAAACTGGCATCGATGTGCAGGGGTGGTTCAAATTCGCAAAGTGTTCCATCTGTGCTTCCCTTCAAGAATTTCGATTAAGCAAGTATTAGTAATCACGGGGACAAATGTGGCGAAATCTGGGCCTTGCTAGTTTGTTTCCAATCCAAGAACAGTGAGTGCAATCCACTCGGCACAATTTCCACACCGGTTGCGAATTGTGGCGAAGGTTGGGCCGACCATTGCGTGGCGCTAATATTTGATTAGCAAAAGTAATGGGCGAATAGTGTGAATTCGCCAGCGATTCGCAATTCTGGGTTTCAATATTTAGGCTTGGCGTGATCCAAAGTTTCGATGAAAACTGGACTGTTTTATAGGTATTTCCCTGTTGAGAATGAGTTTCAAGGATACCCTCGTTGCAATTACGCAGCCCGAAAATTCTAACAAACCGATATTTCCTAAGTTTTGGTTAACGGGCTTTGAAGGGCTATTGTGATTAATAAACTTAATGGAAGCTTGTGTGTATGGAAGCGAACCTAAGCTTTAATTGGGGCGGAATATTTGGGTGGCCTAAGCCCGGACCATAAAATGTCGTCCTGCTTGCCGCTCGTTTGCGACATCAAATGGTGCATGGGGTGGGATCGCGGCGAAAGGCTGCAATAGGCCTAGTCTGTACGTTTGCTGTCCCAAGAATTGCCTTGCTGCGGTTCGTTCGCTAACAATAATGCCAACAAATCTCCGTTTCAGCCATTTGGAATGGCTGCTCACAACCATCCGTGCCCTGCTCAGGCGGCGGCAGTTAAGTTAGTATTTGTGAGGCCCCATGGACTTTTCTATCCCTTCTGAACTTGAAGATCTGCGCCAGCAGATTGCTCGTTTTGTCGACACCGAAATTCTACCTGTCGAGGCCGATCGTTCTGCCTATGACGAGCATGGCAATATCAACGACGACGTGCTGGCCATTCTGCGCAAAAAGGCGCAGGCGCAGGGGCTTTGGTGCCTTCAGCTAAAACCCGAAACTGGCGGTGGCGGGTTGAATAAGATG
>JAHRVC010000235.1 GCA_019090885.1 Marinosulfonomonas sp. | reverse complement strand
GCGCAATTGGCGCGGGATGGAGCAGCCCGGTAGCTCGTCAGGCTCATAACCTGAAGGTCGTAGGTTCAAATCCTACTCCCGCAACCAAATTTACTAAATAGTGGAAAAACTCACCGACCGCCTTCGGGCGGAATTCGGCATTGAATTTTGAACTGTGGAAGCGAGCGGGAACGAATCGAGATGTTGGATGAGGACACAACAAGCCCAAATCCTTTGCGAGACAACTACGTCCCTTCGGTAACAATAATTTTCATTTGCGTCTTGTGGATGGTGTAACGACGGTTAGGGCCGAGGGCATTGTTCTATATTGAGAACTTTCGACTGACCCAAGCGGTCATACCATTCACAATTCAACCATTGCCAAAAGATGTGTCTGATCGCAGCCGTGGCAGAAATCCCGATAACGGAACTTCAAACTATTCGGACTGGTCTCGTTGCCCCCGGAACGGCTTAAATTACACGAGACTTAGCTGAAAATAAGTAAAAAATCCTCCACCACGCGACGAAAAACCCCGCCCCATTGAACTCCGATTGTATGTTTGGGGACGATGATAAACGAAATAGTTACGAGAATGATAATGTGCGCAATTGGAGGATTTTGACTTATTTGAATTTTTCTATTCCCCAGTGCGCAGGCTGTGAGGATCGTCAATGAAAATATGTAAAAACTAATCCAGCGCCCCCAATCATACGCAATAAAAAATAACAGCACAAATGGCAGGGCTGACAAAACCAGAACGATTGCACTTCTCACTGGTTCTTTACTAATTCTTACCAGGTAGAAGAATGGTGCCAGGGCGACTACATATGCGAACAATACGCCGCTAATATTTTCAGTTTTTATGTAGTTAATGATTCTCAGAATCCCTTCAACACTATCGAAGGCCAACCACTTAATTGCCCCGTCGCAAATAGTGTTATTCAGTCCGCGATCAAGCAGCTCTGCACAAATTGGTGTTATGTCTGATATTCGTGAGTTGTTAATGGCAAAAAGAAATGAACCGATAGAAAACGAAAGAACCACTAGGCTGGCTGCGAAGGTATGTTTGGGGGCTATCTGGTGAAAGTTTGATATGAGAAGGATTCCAAAAAAAGTTGGCACAAAGAATATCATCCCTTCGTGGGCTATGAAGCTAACGCACAAAAAGGAAACACCGAGCCAAAAAACCGACTTGCGATCTCGCATCGCGGCAAGCGCACATAGCGATAGCCCCGCGAACGAAAGCAGCTCCTTCCGCAACGATCCCTGAGGGTCGGCAACCCAAAAGACAGTAAAGATCGCGGGTGAGATCAATAATAGAACTGATATCGATGGATTGGAAACTGAGGTTACAAGCAGGCGGAACGAAATAAATAGGATCAGCAGAACGAAGATTTGAATGAAAACAACAATAAATAGAGGGCTTGATCCAAAAAAGTCGCTGATATTTATGATTGCGGATCCGAAATGTCCTCTTCTAATTTCTCCACCTGCATTGTTGATTAGCCAGTCACCCTGCTTCCAAGAGTTCCCACCTGAACGATAATCCCAAAGCGCTCTGAGGGAGATGTAGAGAAAGCTAAGGGCAAGGTAAGCATCTGTTGCGCGGCGTATTACGAGCGACGTAGGCAGAGCTGAAAATTCAGTGAGTCTGCTTTGGGTCATATCTTCAATTCCTTAAAAACCCGTACGGGAACATTGCGAATGACGGTTATGGTTATGCAGGAGATCGGTCGCACTTAAATGAGGTTTTCCTTGCGCTCGGCTCTATGGTCGGGCGGATTTGTAGATCCATCCCCTCGGTTTACTACGCGAAGTGTGCCCGCCCGGTAGTAAAGCGCGTTGAACTTCCGGACACAGGATTGGTTTCGGGCGAAAGACGGGCCGTCGAACGGGACAGACAGCTTTCGTCTGGGTTTGATTTCGAAGGGTGTGCCCGCCTGCTTTGGTGGCAGTTCATCGCTGCTGGTATGTTCTCCCAGCACAAACAAAGAGCGGCCGAGGCCTGCGCTGGTCGCCTTCGCAAAATCTCTGTCGCTGGCCTTTACTGGTGCTGTTTGATCGCCCGACCGGTGCCAAGCCTCGACAAAGGCGATGACTTTGGGGGGGTAGGAGAGGGTTCTTATTTCCACGACTGATGCGGCCGCTAGGCGGCGTTTCAGCGAAACACGGCCACGTGACAGCGCGGCGCCCGAGATAACGGGGCTCCGCCAGTCCCTGCAAAAGCCTGACCAAAAGTTCTCATACAACATGTCGTCGAGCAGAAATGTACCGTTGAAGTCGACAAAATGAGTAGTCACTCGAGACCTCAAATTTACCTGTGTGGGCCCCACTACCAGTCCAGTCATGCGCCAAAATAAAAATTTTTGTACTTTCAATTTCTTTTCAAAACAAGAGCGACAATATTGGCAGTTCAATTTTCAACCGCATAAACTGCCTGATATAATCCCATACACTTGGATCGTATAGGATGCGAGGGCGCAAGCCAGTCAATTGTGGTTTCGGACCTCCTGTTTGTGACGATTAGAAATGCCGTCGGAAAACCACTCTCATCCCGGTGTGCAGGTGAATTATAGTTTGCGCCGTATAATGCGAGCTTAGCTTAACACGCCACCACCATCAGGTGTTCCCAGGAATGGTGGCGTGCTAGGAAACGGGAAGCCGCAGGCTAGATTTCACCGCTTGTCGGGGTGGACATAAGTTCCAACCAACGACGGTAGAAAGCACGTTGGTTGGCATCATTATATTTACGCTTGTGAATTTCGCCCTTCAGTTCGTCATGCTCAATCCGGCTGTTAAGACCAAGGCCATAGTGCAGTTTCTGACGGCGCGTAACCGTACCCGCGTTTACGGTTGTTGAATGTTCCCAATTCTCGCCATCATCCATTTCAAGTGTGCCAGAGGGCGAAAATGTGCGCATCACGCCTTTACGATA
Organism: Marinosulfonomonas sp.; assembly: GCA_019090885.1. Lineage (GTDB taxonomy): Bacteria > Pseudomonadota > Alphaproteobacteria > Rhodobacterales > Rhodobacteraceae > NORP110. Next base: position 5,704 of record JAHRVC010000235.1, on the reverse strand, counting down.
CTTTTCCTTAAGCTCAAACGGCATGTTCTTGTTCACCAGAACCCAGGTGTTCAACTCGGTCTTGTGCGGACCCTTCGGAACCCAGGTGCGGAAAGTGTTGTGCCCTGCAAGGAACGAGAAATTCGGGAAAGTAGTGCACGATCCAACGGCGCCAATCATCCGCGAGCGGATTTTACCAAGCCGTTCGGCCACAATTTCTTCGCGCGAACGCAGGTAGTCGACAATATCCTGCTCGCCCAAAGTCATCGCGTTGCCGATCATGTCCAGCCCAAACTGCCAACCGCTGCCATTCACGCTGGCATGAAAGGCGCGATCCTGATTGGGCGTGCCGACCGGTACGCCAAGCATCGCCATAGCGCCCGAGTTGTGGGTCCACGCGGCATGATAGGAATCGCCAACAAAGTTCTCGGCAGGGAATTTCCAGTTACAATTAATATGCGACCTGATGTTCCCATCAAGAAATTCAGTGCCGTCGGCGTCATTGTCCAGCAAGATATCAAGATACCAGCGAAATTCGCCAAGGTAGTCATCAAGGCTGGGGGCCTCTTCGTCGAATGTTGCAAACAGCAGGCCCTTGTAACTGGTCACCCGCGCTGGGTGCAGACCGATATCAGAAGCTGAAAAATTGGGACAGGTTTCTTCGTATAATTCCTCGGCAGGCATGCCCAGCAGGCGTCCGTCATTGCCAAAGGACCAGCCATGATAGTTGCAAGTAAACCGCCGTGTCTTTCCGGCCTCGGCGAAACAAACGCGGTTGCCCCGGTGTGGGCAGGAGTTCAGGAATACATTCGGTTTTCCATCCCGGCCGCGTGATACGATAACTGCATCCTCGCCCATATAGGATGTCACGAAGTCACCGGGGTTAGGGATTTGGCTGTCGTGGCCGACCATCAACCAGCAGCGCGCAAATATCCGTTCCAGTTCCAGTTTATAGATTTCTTCGTCCCAGAAAATGCGCCGGTCGATAACACCGTTCTCATGATCGACCAGTTGGTTTAGCTGCTCGGTCGAAAATTTTTGGGCGGCGCCAATTTCTACCGGTCCTGAAAATTCCTTGTTCATCGAAAACTCCTGTTTGTATCTCTATTCCGGGCAGTTGACGGTCTGATTTTGACGCGTCGTGTTCTGTCCGTTTTCACTAAAGCCACCAGTCAGAGTGGCCGTATTCCAATTCCACCATCGCTCATCAAGACTTCGCCCGTTATTGCGCGCGAATTTCGCTTGCTTGCCAACAACACATAAAGGCCCGCGTGATCCTCTGGGTCTTGCGCAAACCGCAGCGGCACAGCATCGCCGATCCGCTTTGCCACCTCATCGCGAGCATCCGCCATAGATCTGGTTTCCTGTCCCAATGCCTCGCTGCCGCGTAAACTTGTAAGGGTGCCACCAGGGCCAACGCCGTTCACCCGAACATCGGGTGCCAGTTCAGCCGCCAATTGCCGGATCATTCCGACAATCGCATGTTTGCTTGCAGTGTAGACAACGCCGCCGCCGCCAGCATGGATGCCAGCCACCGAGGTCGTGAAGATCATCGAGCCTTTGCTGGCGATCAAGGCTTCGCGTGCAGCCATTGCGGCGAACAGATTGCCGCGCAGATTGATCGCAAAGATTTCGTCGAGCGTTTCACTCATTGTTTCGGCGCTATAGCTGCGCAGCGGGCGGCGAAAATCGTAGACCCCGGCGTTGCCAACCAGAACATCCAGAGCGCCGAAGTTTTTAACCGCAAGGTCAATGGCTTTCACATGGTCTTGGTACTCGCGCACGTCACCCTGCACTGCGATAAGACGATTTGGGTGGGCCTCTAAAGCCGCAGAAAGCGGCTCTAGGTCGCGATCAAGAACGACCACACCCTTTGCGCCCTCTTCAAGGTAACGCAAAGCCACCGCACGGCCGATGCCGTCCGCTGCGCCCGTTATTACCGCCGTGCTATTTTCCAGCCAACCCATTTTCAATCAGAGGAATACGTTAAGGTTTTTGGCGAGCAGAATAGATTCCGTGATATAAATTTCGCGTCTTGACAGGCGCAGGCTGCCGTCGCCGATTTTGCGCAGGTGATCTTTGCGTCGCGCCATCAACCAATCTTCTTCAGTTTCGTTGCGACCGCGAACATTCAAGATAACCGAGTGGACGATATATTCGTCCGTATTTTCGACCATTTCGACCTGAATATTGGACACCATATAACAGGTGCGCGTGCGCGGATCTTCGGCCCAGGCTGTATCGTCCATAAACCGGGTGACGCGGCGGCGCATGTTCAGCATGTCGTCGTCAAAATGTGCCATCCGAGTATGGGAATACCGGGCCGCTTTGTCTTTGCGATAGCGGGCCTGAACACCCGGCATCCAATAGTGGATGTCTTCGGTCATGGTTCCTAACCACTCCTCATACTTTTCATCCTCGAGCAGCCGCACCTCTCGATAAAGGAATTGCTCAACTTCAAAAACCACGTCCCGAGGAGGGATTTTTAGCTCTCCCGGGGCTTTGGGCACACGTAGAGCATCGTTATCACCTAGGATGAGAGCCATCGAAATTCTCGCTTTTTGGGGCGCCATCATAGCGCGGTATTTTGGGGTAGTGACTTGGGCGGTTCGAGGTGCGCCAACGCACACCAAACTATACACAAATGTATGGTTTAAAATCTGGCTTGTCAATAACTCGGTTTTCGTAGTGATGGGTGCATAAGCTGTTTAAAAATAAAGATTTAAATAATAATCCTTGCTGCATCCGGCAGAAGGAATATCCTTTGGCATTCGAGAAAAATTCGCATATGTATGGCATGTGCGCTGATTGATTTGCGCACGAATCGGATGTGTGGCGGTGGCGGTCATTTGCGATCGAACCACCGCTTCCGCGCCAAAGAAGGGGGGGACCCCTGGAGTTTGAATTTTAGGGAAGATGAAATCATGCCGGTAATTGAAGGTTTTGTAGCGCTCTCTCATGCGCCGTTCTGGGATCCGGATGTGCTGGTAGAGGGGCCCGGCGCAGCTTTTGTTAAGGGCGTCGACCGCGCACGGGCGCTGGTGCGCGACAAAAAGCCAGACGCGCTTGTTATCTTTGGCCCGGATCACTTTAGAAACTTCTTTTATGATGTGCTGCCATCGTTCTGCATAGGTTTGGAAAAACTCACAGGTTTCGGCGACTACGGCACCCCCAAGGGCGATATGCCGGTCGATCAGGAGCTTGCGCGGGCAATACATACGTCTGTCATCGAGGCAGGGTTCGACCCGGCCTTTTCACTCAATATGGGCGCCGATCACGGGATCACCCAGCCCTGTGCGGTGTTCGATCAGTCACACAAGTTACCGATTGTGCCCATTATGATTAATTGTGCAGGTGCGCCCCGGCCGCCGATGCGTCGTTGTTATGAATTCGGAAAGGCAGTTGGTGATGCAATCCGCTCGGCACCGGGGAATAAACGTGTGGTCATTGTGGGCTCTGGCGGCTTGTCACATTGGGTGCGCCCGGCTTCGGCAGACAACCCCGAAACGACAGCAGAAACCTTGGAATACGCGATCAATGGCCGTAATCGGGCGGTTGAATATAGCGCCGAGCGCGATGCATTTTTGCAAGAACGTATCGACAACGGTATCAACGGCAAAGTTAACGCTGACTGGGATAACTGGTTCCTTAAGTGCCTGACCAGCGGTGACATCGAGCCACTTTTGGCCCTTACGGATGCCGAAATCGACGAGGTTGCCGGAAATGGCGCGCATGAACTGCGCAGCTGGATTGCTGCCGCCGGTGCATGGGGTGGATCGAGTGAGGTCTTTTCGTACGAACCGGTACCTTCGTGGGTTACGGGAATGGGCTGTATTGGCGGTTCCACTCCGGTCTGAGACAAAATAATCAATCAAAAGAGGTATTCCATGAGCGAAGGTGAAACCCCGTATCGCAGCATCTGGACCCATATGTTACGCACATCGTTCACTCAGGGTTGGGTTGATGCTGGTGGTATCAATACGCGATTTGTTCAGGCCGGTGATCCTAACGCGCCTGCGTTGATTATGTTGCCCGGCACGGCCAGCAGCTGGGAATGTTTTGCGGCCAATCTGGAATCCCATTCCAAACATTTCAATTGCCTTGCGCCGGATTTCATCGGCTGCGGCTTTACTGACAAACCTGACCACGACTATGAGATTGCCGACTATGTTGGGCATTTGCTGGCATTCATGAAAGCGATGAATGTTGAAAAGGCTTCGATGATCGGGGTTTCTTTGGGGGCGTGGGTTGCTGCGCGCGCGGCGGTCGATCACCCTGAAAAAGTTGATAAACTGATATTGCTGGCGCCATCGGGTATGATTTCCCATGCCAAAACGATGAACCGTATCCGCGGTGCCCGCACCAAGGCGGTGGATGATCCAAGCTGGGAAAACGTCGAAACCATTTTTTCCACGCTGATGTATGCGCCTGAAAACCGAATTCCCGACCTTGTCGCAATTCGCCAGACGATCTATCGCCAGCCCGAAATGAAGGCGGCGATGAACCATATTCTTTGCCTGCAGGATCCGGATGTTCGCGCCCGCAACAACATTGCAGAAGACGAATGGAAATCCATTCAGGCACCGACGCTGATCTATGTCGCGCCGGATGATTCCGAGGCGTTTTACAATACGGCTTTACGCGCCAAGGATCTGATCCCAAATGCCCAATCGGTTGAGATGTATGGCGTGAAACACTGGCCGCATTTTGAAAAACCGGATGAGTTTAATCCCGTCAGCATTGATTTTCTGCTGGGCAATAGCTGAGGGCTTTGACGCCCCACAATAAGAACAGGACCAAGCAATGAGCGTAAAAACCAGCCTTCCGCCAATTCGCCGGATTGTCACCGGCTATGACGAAAACGGCCAATCAACCATAGTTAGCGATGGGGTGCCGCCTGTGCAGCGCGTCGCAAATGAGTTGATAACGACGACCCATCTTTGGGCGACGGATCAGACCCCGGCGAACTTCATGGGCAAGGATGACGGCGCATGTCTGGTCACTGGCACCGCCCCACCAATCAACGGGTCGCGGTTTTTGGTTTTGGACATTGCGCCGGGCGAGTTGCAGGGCGGCGATCACCAGACCGATACGCTTGACTATGCAGTGTGTCTGTTTGGCGAGGTTGATGCCGTTTTGGACGCCGAAACCTGCACGATGAAGGCAGGCGATATTTTGATCCAGCGCGGCACAATGCACAATTGGATCAATCGCAGCCAGGCACCGGCCCGGCTGCTTTTTGCGATGCTAGATGGCACCCCGAAACGTTCGGACTCGCTGGGGAGTGGCGATAAAACGGGCTAGTCGTTCCAGCCCGTTTTGTCAGGAATTGTCGCGCCGCTGAATGATACCGTCGGCGGCCAGTTTTTCTAGCGCATCGCTGTCCAAATTCAGCAGTTCAGCCAACACATCATCGGTGTGTTCGGCCAGCATTGGCGGTGCTTTATAAGTTAACTCGGCCTCTGAAAAACGGATCGGGTTGGCAATCATCGGGATCGACCCGCCAGCAGGATGCTCTACCTGAATTTTCAGATTGCGATGTTGGACCTGAGGGTCCTCAAATACATTCGCGATGTCATTGATAGGCGCGCAGGGCACACCAAATTCTTCCAGATTTTCAAGGAAGCCGGCCATCGAACCTTTCAGAAACAGCGCCTCTAGCTTGGCAATCAGTGGCACGCGATTGCGCACCCGCATCGGGTTGGTTGCAAACATCGGGTCATCG
>JAHRVC010000234.1 GCA_019090885.1 Marinosulfonomonas sp. | reverse complement strand
TCCTTAATTCTGGCTGGACTATAGCCATTTAGGTATCCTTCGCAACGCGTGCCAGTGTTAACACACAAACCTGATTTGCACCGGCAACATGGCAAGCCTCGCTCGCTGCGGCCAGGGTTGCGCCTGATGTCATCACATCATCAATCAGCAACACATCCCGGCCAGCCAATCGTGCGCCGTTCCGGCGATGCGGTGCAATTGCACCCACGACGTTCTCAAATCGGGCATCACGACCCATTCCGTCCTGTATTAGTGTCTGTTTTTGGCGAATAAGCGCGTCTGGCAGGCACTCTACCCCACGGTTTTTAGCGATCTGCTGCGCCAACACAGCCGCCTGATTATAGCGCCGTTTCAGCAGCCGTTTCCAATGGGCAGGAACCGGAACCACGATCATTTCAGGGCCAATTATATCGCGCCCTGCATGTTCCATCCAACCCGCCGCCGGTCGCACCAGATCCAGCCGGTCGCCATGCTTCAACCCCAAAATCAATCGCCGGGCATTTCCCTTGTAAAGCAACGCCGCCCGCCCCCTTGCCCAGGGCCGCGCGATTGTCATGCAATCATCGCACAGATCGGCAACGTCGCTCGCTTCACCGGGCAACGGTGTACCGCATTGCTCGCAAACGTGCCCGGCGATGAACGGCGTGTCGCGCCAGCATTCCCCGCATAGCGTCATATCATCATCAACCAAGGCGTCACATGTGATGCATTGCGACGGGTATATCAGCCGAAAAACAGTTTTCATTTCACCCTTTCACCCTTAAGTTCCCCGCCAGCCCGAAAGACATGCCATGCAAAAACCGCCAGACCTGACCGACCGCACAGCACTTTTGCGTAATCGCGCCCGTGCCTTGGCGATGGATGAACCAGCGATGTTCCTGCAACAGCTTGCCGCCGTTGAAATTCAGGAAAGACTAAATCTGGTTAACAGGACGTTTACGGCACCCGCGATCATCAGCCCTTTTCCTGAAATTTGGGCAGACGTGGCGCACAAGGCACCCATTGTCCCCGACGATGATATTTTAACCCTAAAGCCCGGCACCCACGATTTGGTCATTCACGCACTGTCATTACACTGGGCCAATGACATCGTCGGCCAGCTTGTGCAGGCGCGCCGTGCGCTGAAACCCGACGGGTTGTTTTTGGCAGTGCTGTTTGGTGGCCAGACGTTGCATGAGCTTCGCGCCGCCTTGGCCCAATCCGAATCGCAGATCACCGGCGGCCTGTCACCGCGCATCGCCCCCATGGCTGAAATCCGCGACCTCGGCGGGTTGTTGCAACGGGCCGGGTTTGCCCTGCCGGTTGCCGATAGCCTGACCCAAAACGTCACATATAAATCAATGACACACCTGATGCGCGACCTGCGCGCAATGGGTGAGGGCAACGCATTGGCCACCCGTCGTCGCCAGCCCATCCAGCGTGATATCTTTACCCACGCTTCTAAAGTTTACCAAAAAACTTTTTCCGATCCAAACGGCATCCGCGCCACATTCGAGATGGTCTTTCTTACCGGTTGGGCCCCGGCCGATTCACAACAAAAGCCCTTACGCCCCGGCAGCGCGCAGCGGCGGCTGGCGGATGCTTTGGACACCACAGAAATCGACCCATCGAGCGGCACAAACGATTGACCTGACTTGGAAAGCAGGTATCCAATTACAAACATTCACAGAAAGCATTCGATGCCAGATCCGCACGCCCCCAAGCCAGCTGATGAAGCCGAGAAAATTGGTGTTCTTCTTGCAAATCTGGGCACGCCCGACGCAACCGACTATTGGTCAATGCGCCGCTATCTTAGCGAATTCTTATCGGATCAGCGTGTTGTCGATTATTCCCCGTGGCTCTGGCAACCGCTTTTACAGACCATCATTCTGGCCCGCCGCCCGTTTAAATCCGGCGCAGCCTATCGCACTATCTGGAACAATGAAGCCAACGAAAGCCCGCTGCTAACGATAACCAAAGCACAGACCACAGCAATCGCAGCCCGGTTGGCAGATATTTACGGACCGCAGGTCGAGGTTGATTTTTGTATGCGTTATGGCAACCCCTCGATTGCTTCAAAGGTGCAAGCAATGTTGGATAACGGATGTCGGAAAATCTTGTTTTTTCCACTTTATCCGCAATATGCAGGCGCCACGACAGCCACAGCGAACGACCAGTTTTTTCGCGCGTTGCAGGCCCCCAAATGGCAACCCGCGACCAGAACGGTTGCACCCTATTTTGATGATCCGGGTTTTATCGACGCGCTCGCGACATCGGTTAAGCGCACCTACGCAGCCGCCAAGACCAAACCGGAAACGCTGGTTGTGTCATACCATGGCCTGCCCCAGCGCCATGTTTCCAATGGCGACCCATATTTTGATCACTGTCAGAAAACGACGCTGTTTTTGCAAAAGCGGCTTGGATGGGCCGACGACCAGATCACGATGGCATTCCAGTCTAATTTTGGCGCCGAGAAATGGTTACAGCCCTATACAGTGGACGTTGTCGCGCAGCTTGCTCAGTCGGGCAAGAGGAACATCGCAGTCATTGCCCCCGGCTTTGCAGCCGATTGCATCGAAACGCTGGAAGAAATTGAAGGCGAAATTCGCGAAAGCTTTGAGACATCGGGCGGGAAAGAGTTTTCCTACATCCCCTGTCTAAATGACGATCTGAACCACATTGATGCGCTGGTTCAGATCATCGACAAAAACCTTGCGGGCTGGGTCTGACGAACTACCCGATCAGTTGAATCCAGACATAAAAAGGGCGGCAGAAACCTGCCGCCCTTTTTGAATTCCGAAATCGGATTGATTAGTTGCTTGCGACTGCAGCAGCAACCAGAACCAGCAGAAGCAGTGGAACAAGTAGACCACCAGCAGAAGAGCTTGCAGCTTGTTCTACGATTACAGGTGTATCCATCACTGGCTCAGACATGCCACCTGCATAAGAAGCAGTGGCGGCAATTGCAGTGATCGCGACAGCGAGTACGATTTTTTTCATAGTATTCTCCAGATACGCCGACACACAAAAAAACGCAGCGTCGGCCAATAAGGGTGCGTTGTAAAAACGTCTTGGCAGCTAACTGGGTTAGAATCCAGTAAAAATTTATACATTCCCACTCGGATTGCGGGCATTGTGGTTAAATTAGCAACACCTGAGTGCCCACTTTGGTGTAACTGAATAATTCTTCGATATGCTCATTGAACAATCCGATGCAGCCATTGGATGACCGCCGGCCAATTTTGCGCGTATCATGGGTGCCGTGAATCCGGTAATACTTCCATGAAAGATACAGGGCATGGCTACCCAATGGGTTATCTGGGCCAGGGCCAACAAAGGCTGGCCATTCAGGGTTTCGCCGTATCATCGCAGGCGTCGGGCTCCACGATGGACCCTCAACTTTGCGAATGACACTGGTTCGGCCGAGACGGGTCAGATCTTGGGTCAGCGGCACGCTTGTCGGGAACAGTTTATAGATCGTTTCGTCCTCGGACCAATAATGTAATGCCCGCGAAGTTACATCGACAAGAACGGCGCCTTTGCGCAGCGATCCAAAGTATGGCCGCCAGTCGAGCGTGCGAAAGCTGGAAATATTACGCCGCACGGTCTGGGAAATATCCGCTTCGACTTCAACCGTTTGGGCGGAATTAACGTCCTGCGCCAACGCAGGCGCTGCAAGACCGCTTGCTGCGGCAGCCACCAAAAACCCACGCCGGTTCATCACCGGTTTAATCTTATCAGACATGTTATTTCTCCAAACTCGGCAAATCATCCATCCGAACCATGTTATTGCGCTATTGCCGCAGTCGCAAATCAAACAAGCGTGCGCGCGCAAATAACAGAGAGTTCAGTTTGCTCCGAGCGCCTCAACAGGCTACTGCTGGCGAAACTTATTGGGTGGTAAAGCATGTTTCGTCCTGTCGTCATCATAATGTTCCTAAGCGCATTCCTGTCCGCATGTGCGCCCACGACGCCCGCCCAACTGGGGCCCGATGGCTTGCCTTTGCCCAAAGTCTACCGGATCGCAAAAACCGGCAAAGGCAAAATTCAGTTTCGTATGTTGGATTCGGTCAACACATTGCGACAGGCTGCTGGCGCCGGGCCTGTAGCCCTTAACGCCGCCCTGAACGCCGCCGCCGCGACCCATTCACGCGATATGGCCAACCAGAACCGTGCATGGCATTTCGGATCAGACGGATCTTCGCCGATCGACCGGGTCGTCCGCACCGGCTATGCCGGTCAAACATTGGGCGAGACGATTTCCGAAACCTATGAAACCGAGCTGCAAACTCTTGCGGCATGGATGGATCAGTCCGATACGCGGGCGGTGATATTAGATTCAAACGCACGTGATCTTGGGTTTTCGTGGTTTCAGGAAGCCAACGGCAAAATCTGGTGGACGCTGATAACCGGCGGCTGACCGCCCTCAGGCGTTCAGATCAATCTGCGTGCCCAGCCGCACCATCGAATAAATCTCTTCGACGTCTTTGTTGCTGACTGAAATGCAGCCCCACGTCCAGTCTTTGCGCCCTCGGGCGGAAGGCTTGGCAGCACCGTGGATGAAAATATCGCCGCCCGGGCTTTCGCCCAGTGCCTTTGCTTTGGCCACATCCTGCGCATTCGGATAGGAAATTCCGATCGACAAATGATACGCGCTGCGTGGGTTGCGCCGATCAATATAATAGCTGCCCTCGGGCGTCTTGCCGTCACCCTCAATTTCCTTATGGCCGACCGGCGCGAACCCCAGATCGATTTCGTAGGTTCTCAAAACCGAGCCCGCGCCCATCAGATACATCCGCCGCTGCGCCTTTTGAACAACGATGCGCGTAACTTCCGGGCCGGTATAGGAACCGATGGTTGGCCCGCACCCGACCAAAACCGCCGCTACGCCCGTTGTGATAACTGCCCGTCTGTTTGGCATGGTTCTACCGCTCTTATTTTTTTGTTGCCCGATCATAGCGCGCCAGACGTAAACGAAAACCTGATATTTACGCGCACCCAGTCACAGTTTCGGCAAATGATCAGGCCCGGCGGATCGCCGCGACCAGCTCTACATGCGGTGACCAGCGAAACTGGTCGATCACATCGATCCAATCGACCACAAACCCGGCCTCAATCAAAACCCCGGCATCGCGCGCAAACGTCACCGGATTACAGGACACGGCTGCGATATGGCGCACCGATGACGCGGCAATCTGTTCAAACTGTGCTTCAGCACCGGCACGCGGCGGATCAATCACCACCGCCTCAAAACCTTTCAGCTCATCGGGCATCAATGGCCGCGCGAACAAATCACGTGCTTGGGTTGAAACTTTCTTCAGCCCCGACGCCTGCCGCCATCCCTTATCAAGCGCCGCCAACATCGCCGCATCACTTTCAACCGCATGAACCTCGGCCCCCGACGCCAGCGGCAACGCAAATGTTCCGCAGCCCGAAAACAAATCCAAAATTCGTTTTGGCGCGCCGATTGCCTGTTTCACCGACGCCAACAACGCACGCTCGCCATGCTCGGTCGCCTGCAAAAACGAACCCGGCGGCGGCACAACGGCAACGTCGGCAAAATGTTGCACCGGCGGCAGGCGCTCGGCGACCAGTTCACCATCCCACGTTAACCGGGCCAAGCCGCCCTTTTTCGCCATCCCCGGCAAGGCCACCCGCAAAGCGACGTCCAGTTCCCGCCCGCCATCTACCGCCAGATCAATTCCGTTTTCTGACAGCGTCGCGCGATATGTAACTTCCGCCTTGCGCGATGCGGCCATCACGGTCAGTTCGCCCAGAAACGGCATCATCGCCACCAAATCCGGGTGCAACAACTTGCAATCAGGTATCTCGATAATCGCGTCCGAAGCCCCTGCGTGAAACCCGACAATCGCGCCCTTCTTGGTGCGTCGCGCCGAAAACGCGGCCCGCCTGCGCGATTGTGCGGGTGAGGTTTTAACCTCCCTGATCGGTGCCAAAATCCCGCGGGCATCGCAGGCCGCCTGCACCACGCTTGCTTTCCAACCCGAAACAAATTCGTCCGAGGCATGCTGCAACTTGCACCCACCACAGGTTTTGAAATGGCGGCAAACCGGGCGCACCCGGTCCGTTGACGGCGTTACAATCTTGGGCGCGGCAATCCGCCCGTCTACCACTTCGCCCGCAACAACTTCACCCGGCAGCGCCATCGGCACAAACACTGGTCCCGCCGCTATTCCGTCGCCCAAATGGCCAAGCCGTTCTACTGTAACCGTCACTCGGCCGCCTCATTAATTCCAATGAACCCGCCTGATTGCCGATCCCAATAGCGCGCATAAAGCCCGCCGCTTTCCAGCAATTCGCGGTGGTTGCCCTGTTCGACAATCCGCCCTTCATCCATCACAATGATCCGATCCATCTGCGAGATTGTGGACAGCCGGTGCGCAATCGCCAACACAGTCTTACCTTCCATCACAGCCGTCAGCGCGGTTTGAATTTCAGCCTCAACCTCACTATCCAGCGCACTTGTCGCTTCGTCCAGCACAAGGATCGGCGCGTCTTTCAAAATCGCGCGCGCCAACGCCACCCGTTGCCGCTGACCGCCCGACAATTTCACCCCACGTTCGCCAAGTCGCGCCTCATAGCCCGTGCGACCCCGATGATCTTCCAGGTCCAATATAAACGCATGGGCCTCGGCGCGTTTGGCCGCGTCGATCATGTCCTCTTCGCTGGCATCCGGGCGACCGTATAGAATATTCTCGCGCGCCGAGCGGTTGAACATCGCCGTTTCCTGCGTGACCATGCCAATCTTGCGCCGCAGGCTTTCCTGCGAAACCGCCCGCACATCTTGCCCGTTTATCGTCACCTGCCCGGCTTCCGGATCATAAAGGCGCAGCAACAAAGCAACTAGGGTCGATTTCCCCGCGCCCGACGCCCCGACAATCCCCAGCTTTTCGCCCGGCCGGATATCCAGCGTCACACCGTCAATCCCGCCACTGTCGCGCCCATAAGCAAAACTGACATTCTCAAACCGCACATTATCCGCTTGGGCCAAATCAACAGCCCCCTCCACATCGGTCAGGGTATGGGGCGGCGTTAGCGTGCGCATGCCATCCTCGACTTCTCCGATGTTTGAATAAATCCCAAGCAGGCCAAAACTGACCCAGCCAGTCATCTGCGCAATGCGGATGGAAATCGCACCCGCCGCGGCAATGTCGCCCGCGGTGGCCACACCCTGCGACCATAAAACCAACGCCGCGCCGATCAGCAATACAGGCAGCGAACCACCAACGCCCATCAGCGCAAAGCGAAACCACGCCGACAGCTTGCCAAATTCCAACGAGCGTTCACGAAACCCGCCGATTGCCGACAGGGCAGCGCGATCTTCGTGATCTGCCAGCGCGAACAGTTTGACCGTCTTAATATTGGTGATCGTATCAACGATCTGCCCCGACACGATCGTGCGTGCATTCGCCCGTTTCCCGGCACGCCGACGAATGCGCGGCATAAACCAGAAAATCAGCCCTAAATACCCACACATCCAGACCGCCAAAATCAATCCGATCCGCCAATCAATCGTGCTTAGCAAAAACGCCGATCCAACGACGGCGGCCAGCGCGAAGGCAATCACATGAACCGCTTCAACCACAACATCCGTCAATGCCCGCGCAGTCTGCATTTGTTTTTGAGCAATACGGCCAGCGAAATCATCGTCAAAGAATGTCACAGATTGGCCCAACGTCCAGCGATGCATACGCGACAGCACCATTGGCGTTACATTTGGGCCTAACACGATGCTGTTTGACGCCGCCACAAGCCCGAAAACGATCGGCCTTAGAATCAGAAAAAAGCTCACAAACGTAACGATCAGCCACAGATTATCGCCAAAAAACGACTGCGGGTCAGACCCCAGCGCTGTGTCGATCACGATGCCAAGCAACAGCGCGGTCACAACTTCCAGTGATCCGGCCATTGCGGAAATCACCGAAGCCGTGATCAGCACCGGAATCGATCCGCTTAGCGCCCATAAAATGAAGCCACGCAAATGGCGCGGCGGTGGCCGCTCGACCCGGGTAAATGGGTTGATAATATCGCCCAGCCGCATAGCTCTATCTGCCCGCCTTCGTTCAATCCAGTAAATGTGCCTTGGTCAGACTAAAGTCCGACGCGACCCATTGCAATTCCAACTCCTTCAGGCGGGCACCCAGCGCCACCCCCTGCAAGCCCGGCATCAAATCCGCCGCCGCCACCGGAAACACCTGCACCGCACCGCGCGCGGCTTGTTCGTCAACTTCGCCCGCCGGGGCCTGCTCAAAAATTGCAGCCCGCAACAGCGCGACATCCACCGCCGATTTTGCGCCATGCCGATAGCCAAGCACAGCCACCGGCAATGTGCCCGCCATTTCTGCGCGCAGCATGTTCCATTGCCGCCCATCTGCCCGACTAAGGCGCAACTTTTTCGATGGGTCCGGCCCGCCCAAAACAGCGAGGCGGCGGATCGGGTCCGCCGCACGCGCACCCTCAAAATGCACAAGCAACGCCAGAAATCTCGCGTCCGCACCCGGCAGCACATGACCAAGAACCCCGGCCTGCACCATCGCACCAACCGCCGGTGCCGGATCGGCGGCTGCCAGCAATTTCCTGATCTCGGAACCCACACGCTCCTTCGACAACCCGGCAAGCCCGTCCAGGTTCTCGCCAATTGCTGCCAGCGCCGCGCTATCCAAACCCTCACCCGGATCGCCATACCATGCGTGAAACCGGAAAAACCGCAAGATACGCAGATAGTCTTCGCGGATACGCGCGTTGGCATCGTCGATGAACCGAACACGCCGATTTTTCAGATCCTCCAGCCCGCCCAGCGGATCAAGAACAACCCCACGACGATCCGCATATAGCGCGTTCATGGTGAAATCCCGACGCGCGGCGTCCTCGGCCATGTCACCGGAAAACGCCACTACCGCGCGCCGCCCGTCGGTTTCCAGATCACGCCGATAGGTGGTGATCTCATAGGGGGCACCATCTGACACAACCGTGACCGTGCCATGCTCGATCCCGGTGCCGATCGCCTTTAGCCCGGCCGCTTGCGCCAATTCCATGACCCGCGCCGGCAGGGCATCCGTCGCAATATCGATATCGTTGACCGGGATCTCCAGCAGCGCGTTGCGCACACAGCCACCAACGAAATAGGCCTGAAATCCACCGCCCGTCAGCATATCCATGACACTCTGCGTCGCGTCCGCCGTTAGCCAGTCGCCGCTGACCTGCGTCACGGGGCCATCCTGATCGCCAGCCCGTGCAACATCCGCGCCGTCGCGCCCCAGATGTAATACGGCCCATACGGAACCGCGTAATAATACCGCTCGACGCCGCGCCAATGGCGCGACTGAACGCCATAGCGCGAAACATCAGCCAAATGTGCCAACGGAACGCTGAATATTTCGTCCACTTCACCCGGTTCGCCGCGCGGCACAAACGCCTGCTTTACCCGCGCCAACACCGGGGTAATCGCAAATTGCGTTATAGTTTCATGCTTTGGCAAAACGCCCACAACCTCTACATTGTCCGGGCTTAACCCGATCTCTTCATCGGCTTCGCGCAGCGCAGCCGCCACCACATCAACGTCCGCCGGGTCCACCTTGCCACCCGGAAAAGCAACCTGCCCGGGATGATGTTTCAGCGCCGAAGATCGCTTGGTCAGAATCATCTGCAACCCGGTGTCGGTTTCCTGCACCGCAATCAGCACACCTGCCGGGCGCAACACCCTGCCTGGTGGCAATTCAACACCTTTGTTCAGCTCAAAATCAGACGTTGGCCGCGACACCTTATCCGGGGCCGCACAAAACCGCTTCCATAGTTCAGTCTGCTGCACCGGATGCATCCTCTGCCTCAAACCCCAGCGTCTTTGGGTCAAATTCATAATGTGCGCCGCAAAACTGGCAATCCGCCGTCACCCGCCCATCCGGCGTTGTCATATGGCCAATATCTTTGGCGGAATACATCGACAGACTGTTGCGCACCCGATCAGCGCTGCAGGGACAACCAAAGGCAACCGGCTGCGCATCATAAACACGCGGTGATTCTTCGTGAAACAGCCGCACCAGCAAATCGGGTGGCTGCACCTCTGGCCCCAGCAACTCACCCGGCTCAACGCTTGCCAACAGGATCGTCGCGCGGTTCCAGTTTTCTTCTTCTTCACCGTCCACAATGGCGCCCGCATTCAGCAGCTCGCCCTCGCGCTTAGCCGCGTCACTTGCCATAAATGGCGATGCTTTGGGCATATGCTGCAACATCACGCCGCCGCCCCGCCAGCTTAACCGGCCAGCTTCGGTGCGCAAATTCGCAAACGTCACAGCAAACCGTGTCGGCAGCTGTTCGGATTGGGCGAAATACGTCTCGGCGCAGGTGCTCAGCGACCCGCCAGCAATCGGCGTAATACCCTGATACGGCTCCATCCCTTGGCCCTGATCAATCAGCACCGCAAAAAAGCCCTTGCCGATCTGGGCAAACGGATCACCCGCCGGATCAAGCCGGTCTTCGTCATAGCTGGCGTAGGCGCGAATTTTCGCTGGCTCACCGTTTTCGCCGGGGCCATAATAATCCGTCGCAATCAGCCGCGCCGGTCCATCACCGCGGATCTGCAACGACAGCTTCCAGCGCAGATCAACCATCTGGCCAATCAGCGCGGTCAATAGAACAGCCTCGGCGACCAGTGCTTCGATCACCGGCGGGTAATTATGCTGTTGCAACACCCCGTCCAGCACCGCGTCAAGCCGCGCAACCCGGCCGCGAATATCGCTCCGGTCAAGCTGAAATGGCAGGACAGTATCGTCCCAGGCAATTTGTGATCCAAGCGACATGGGGTTTCCTTACGCTCCGGTGGTTGGCATATCCACCCTATATAGGCGGGGCAACCGGCGGCAAAAGGGCGAATTCAGATGATACGAAGATATGGCGAGGCTGTTCAGCCCGGCAAACCCTATCGAAAACGTCCCGGTGCCTACGCCGTCATTGCGCGCGACAACGCCGTTTTGCTGACCCATCAGGCCTATCCAAAATCTGAGTTTCAACTGCCCGGCGGTGGAATCGACCCCGGTGAGTCGCCTTATCAGGCATTGCGCCGCGAAGTGATTGAGGAAACCGGTTGGTCGATAACCGGTTTGCGAAAACTGGGCGTCTACCGCCGGTTCGTCTTTATGCCGGAATATGACATGTGGGCAGAAAAGATCGCCCACGTCTTTCTGGCCCGCCCTGTGCGCGCCCAATCCGAGCCCAGCGAATACGGCCACACTGCTGTCTGGACCTCTACCCAAACAGCAATCGACCTGCTCGCAAATGATGGCGACCGCGCTTTTGTTCAGCGAATGATTGGCTAGGCTAGCCCGTCGAATTCGACCATCACAACAGATATGTCGTCGGGAAAATCCTTATCACCTGAAAACGTCACCAGATCCCACATCAGTGTTTCAAAAAAAGCTGCGCCACGCAGCCGGGCGTTGCGGCGTAGCAACTTGACCAGACCGTCTTCGTCCAACATCGCGCCGTCAGGGGCCGGACATTCCGTAACCCCATCAGACATCAGCAATAGCCGATCACCGGGAAACAACTGCAACTGAAAATCCTGCCATTCCGCGCCCTCGATCAACCCCACCGGCATGCCGCCATCACCGGCCATTTCAATCGAACCGCCAGCGCGCTGAATTACCGGATGCGGATGACCACATTGGGTCAGGGTTACCTCGCCTGTAATCAGATCAAAGTGTCCAAGCAACATTGTGAAATACAGCTCGGTCTCGATATTTTCCAGTATAAGACGGTTCAGGTCACGCGCCACTTCACAGGGTGGCCGGACAACAATTACACCGTCAACATCCCGTGCCAGCGCCAGATTCTGTTCCGGGCCTGACCCGGACAAATGGCCCGCCAGCCGCGCCGTCATCAAAGCCGAGGCAACACCATGCCCCGATACATCCATCGCAAATATCCCGATCTGCGTTTCAGATATCGGAAAATGCCCTACCAGATCGCCGCCAACATGGCCGCTTGGCCGCAACATCAGCGATAGTTTTGCACTGTCGAAATCCACAAACGGTTCTCGCAACAGTGATTGCTGCAAATTGCGGGCTTCGACCAGATCGCGGTTCAGCGATTCATAAAGCGTGCTGATCTCTGCCAATGTTTCGCTGACCAGCCGGTTCTTTTCGGTCAGCTCACGCTCCATTTCCAAAACACGTTCGCCCGCACGAATACGTGCCAAAAACTCATTTGCGGCCACCGGCTTGGTCAGGAAATCATCCGCACCAACATCCAGCCCATGCGCGACCTCCCCCTTTTCGGATTTAGAGGTCAGCAGAATAAAATACCCGTTACTTGCCCTGTCCATTGCCCGAAAACGTCGGCACAACTCCAGCCCATCCATCCCCGGCATCATCCAATCACTGACAATCAAATCAATCGGATGGTCTTTTAGAATATCCAGCGCCTCGGCGCCCGACCCGGCCTCAATAACCGAATACCCCCACTTGGACAGATACATAGACAAAATGCGCCGCTGCGAACGACTGTCATCTACAAGCAATATCTGTTTAATTTTAATCCGCCGATGATCCGCTTCGGAACCCGGCCTTTCGCGTTCGGCAATAGCCAAAACCTTACTCCCACTCACTGATCGCTCCTGAATAGACCCACCAGGTTTATGGCCGCTTAATCCTAAAATGCTTCCTATCGGGTTGGTTGCTACTTACATCCCGTTAACCCCGGCCCGCTATTTTCGTCTGTGGTGGGGGCATCAACACGATGTGTGAGGGTGCGATGATTAGTTGGGATCGAGTGAACGAGTTACGTGATGAAGTTGGGCAGGATGACTTCCTAGAGGTGGTCGAAATATTCCTTGAAGAAGTGGATGAGGTTATGGAGCGTCTAAAGGCGTCGCCGCCTCATTCCACGCTGGAATCTGAACTACATTTTCTAAAAGGCAGCGCCTTGAACCTTGGGTTCGCTGCACTCAGTCGGCTTTGCCAGCGCGGGGAAAAAGACGCAGCAACGAATAATTTCGATGCGATTGATCTGCCAGCTGTATTGGTAACCTATGAAAGTTCAAAGGTAGAATTCAACAACGGCGACGGCCCAGCGATTGCCGCCTAACCCCGCGCCAACAACCCTTGCCCGCCCTTTCAAAAGCCAATAGACCCCGCCGAAGAAACCTCTTCGACGGAGCACCCGTATGTCTGCGCCCAAAAAAGTCGTCCTAGCCTATTCAGGTGGCCTCGACACATCGATCATTCTGAAATGGCTTCAAACCGAATACGGCTGCGAGGTTGTCACCTTCACCGCCGATCTCGGTCAGGGTGAAGAACTTGAACCCGCGCGCAAAAAAGCCGAGCTTATGGGCATCGCCCCGGACCAGATCTATATCGAGGATCTGCGCGAAGAATTTGTCCGGGATTTTGTCTTTCCGATGTTCCGCGCCAACGCCCTTTACGAGGGCCTCTATCTGCTCGGCACCTCTATCGCCCGGCCGCTGATTTCCAAACGTCTGGTAGAAATCGCAGCCGAAACTGGCGCTGATGCTGTCGCCCACGGCGCCACCGGCAAAGGCAACGATCAGGTGCGCTTTGAACTGTCCGCCTATGCATTGAACCCCGACATCAAGGTGATCGCACCTTGGCGTGAATGGGATCTGTCCAGCCGAACCAAGCTGATCGAATTTGCAGAACAGCACCAAATCCCGATTGCCAAAGACAAACGCGGCGAAGCGCCGTTTTCGGTCGACGCCAATATGTTGCATACCTCATCCGAAGGCAAAGTGCTGGAAGACCCCGCTGTTGAGGCCCCAGACTATGTCTACCAGCGCACCACCGACCCTGAAAAAGCGCCCGACACGCCCGAATATCTTGAGGTTGGCTTTGAAAAAGGCGACGCCGTTTCAATTAATGGCGAAACTCTTAGCCCGGCCACCATCCTGACCAAACTCAACGAAATTGGCGGCAAGCACGGCATCGGCCGTCTTGATCTGGTCGAGGGCCGGTTTGTCGGCATGAAATCGCGCGGTATCTACGAAACCCCCGGCGGCACCCTATTGCTAGAAGCCCACCGTGGTATCGAACAGATCACCCTTGATCGTGGTGCGGCGCACCTAAAAGACGAATTGATGCCCCGCTACGCCGAAATCATCTATAACGGCCTGTGGTTCAGCCCCGAACGGGAAATGTTGCAGGCCCTGATCGACGAATCGCAAAAGCACGTCACCGGCACTGTCCGCCTGAAACTTTACAAAGGCAGCGCGCGCACCGTTGGCCGCTGGTCGGATCATTCGCTTTATTCCGAGGAACATGTGACCTTCGAAGACGACGCAGGCGCATACGACCAAAAAGACGCCGCTGGCTTTATTCAGCTAAACGCCCTGCGCCTGAAATTGATCGCAAAGCGCAACCAGCGCACCGGCCAGTAAACTCTGCTCAAGCCCGCGTGATGCGGGCAATCCTTTGTATCACAATGCGGCCTGAACGTGCATTTTGGATGCAAAGGAGTATGTCATGCGTCTGATCTTGCCGAAACACATCGTTCTGGGGTTCGCCATCGTGCTGGGCCTGATTGTGAAATCCAGCCTTGCCCATGCAGAAACAACCGTTCTTGCAGGTGGCTGTTTTTGGTGCGTCGAATCCGATTTTGAAGGCGTCAAAGGCGTGCGCGGCGCGGTCAGTGGCTACACCGGCGGCACAACGCAAAATCCGACATATAAACAAGTTACCAAAGGCGGCACCGGCCATTACGAAGCAGTGCGCATAACCTATAATCCCGCCACTCTGTCTTATGAAAAGCTGCTGCACCTGTTTTTACGCTAGGTTGACCCCACCGACGCAGGCGGCCAGTTTTGTGATCGTGGCAAAAGCTATCGCACGGCTATATTCGTGTCTAACAAAACAGAAGAAGCCGCAGCAAGGGCTGCAATCGCAGCAGCCAGCGCCGAACTTGGGCGGAAAATTGTGACGCCTATTTTGCCCACGGCGGCCTTTTACGACGCCGAGGGCTATCATCAGGACTACTACAAAGGCAAAAAGCTGGTCGTCACCCGGCGCGGCCCAAAACGACAGTCCGATGCCTACAAGTTTTACCGCGCGGCCTGCGGTCGTGATGCACGGGTTCAGGCGCTTTGGGGCGAAGCCGCCCCCTTCATCCACCACTAAGCGCACCGCGCACCGACTTTCGCCTTTTCCCCTGCCCCCCCGGTTTGTATGGTTCACCCAGCAAACCGGGGGGTTTTTCGTGACCGTTGCCAATGCCGCTGTAACGCCGATGATGGCGCAGTTTCTGGAGATTAAGCAGGACCACAAAGACGCCCTGCTGTTCTACCGGATGGGCGATTTTTACGAGATGTTTTTTGATGACGCGATCGCCGCGTCGCAAGCGCTCGACATCGCCCTGACAAAACGCGGCAAACATCTTGGCGCCGATATCCCCATGTGCGGCGTCCCGTTTCATGCCGCCGAGGGCTATTTGCTCACCCTGATCCGCAAGGGCTTTCGTGTTGCAGTCTGCGAACAACTCGAGGCACCTGCCGAAGCCAAGAAACGCGGCTATAAATCGGTCGTGAAACGCGGCGTGGTGCGGCTGGTCACGCCCGGCACCCTAACCGAAGCCGCCCTGCTTCAGGCAAGCCGTCATAACTATCTGGCCGCCTTTGGCGAAGTGCGCGACGAAGCGGCGCTGGCATGGGTCGATATCTCAACCGGGGCGTTTCACGTCATGCCTTGCCCGCTTGTGCGCCTGTCGCCTGAACTGGCGCGTCTTTCGCCGCGCGAACTTATCGTAGCGGATGAAAAATTCGCAGAATTCTCATCGTTAGTGTCACATACTGACATCGCCGTTACACCGCTGGCAGGCGCAAGTTTTGACAGCACCGGCGCTGAAAAACGTCTGAAAACCCTGTTCAAAGTCGGCGCTCTGGATGCCTACGGCCAGTTTACCCGCGCCGAACTAGCAGCCATGGGCGCAATCGTCGACTATCTTGAGATCACCCAAAAAGGCAATCTACCCCTGCTGCGCCCACCCCAGCGCGAGCATTCCGGCGCAACCCTGCAAATCGACGCCGCAACCCGTCGCAACCTTGAACTGACCCACAACTTGTCGGGCAAACGGGATGGTTCGCTAATTGCCAGCATTGATCGAACCGTCACATCAGGCGGTGCACGCCTGCTTGAACGCCGCCTGTCCGGGCCGTCGCGTGATCTGACGCTGATCCAGAATCGCCTTGATGGCGTTGAATATTTCACCGCACAGCCAAATTTGCGCGATGACATCCGCGAAGCCCTGCGCCAGGTTCCCGATATTGACCGCGCCTTGTCCCGCCTTGCGCTGGAACGGGGCGGCCCACGTGATCTGGCCGCGATCCGCGCCGGGCTGACGCAGGCCGACGCGATCCAAACCCTCGTCGCCCCGCAATCGCCGCCAGCGATTTTGGCCGATGCCGCCACCGATCTGACCGGCCACAGCGACCTGATCGACCTTCTCGATGCCGCCCTGATCGCCGAGCCGCCGCTGCTGACCCGCGACGGCGGTTTTATCGCCCCCGGATATGACGTTAATCTGGACGAGGCGCGCAAGCTTCGCGACGAAG
Organism: Marinosulfonomonas sp.; assembly: GCA_019090885.1. Classification (GTDB taxonomy): domain Bacteria; phylum Pseudomonadota; class Alphaproteobacteria; order Rhodobacterales; family Rhodobacteraceae; genus NORP110. The sequence continues at coordinate 14,809 of JAHRVC010000234.1, read as the reverse complement.
GGCGCGGCGTTATCGCCGGCCTTCAGGCCGAATACGCCTCCCAAACCGGCATTTCGACGCTGAAGATCAAGCACAACAATGTGCTGGGTTATTTCATCGAAACCACCGCCACCCACGCCACGAAAATGCTGGCCGAGCCGCTGTCACAAACCTTCATCCACCGCCAGACCACGGCCAACGCCGTGCGTTTCACCACCGTCCCATTATCCGAACTTGAAACCAAGATCCTGAACTCTGGCAACCTTGCGCTGGAAATTGAAAAGCGGCTCTATTCCAGCCTTGTTGCCGCCATTCTGGACGTTTCCGCCCCAATCGGCGCCGCCGCTCGCGGGCTGGCCGAGCTTGATCTGGCAAGCGCACTGGCCGACCTTGCCAACGGCGAAAACTGGACCCGGCCCAAGCTTGACGACGGCCGAGCCTTCCAAATCACCAACGGCCGTCACCCGGTGGTCGAGGCGGCGTTGCGCACCCAATCGGGCGCGCCCTTTATCGCCAACGACTGCGATCTTGCCGATGGGTCGGACGGCGCTGACATCTGGCTGCTGACCGGCCCGAACATGGCCGGTAAATCAACCTTTTTACGCCAGAACGCATTGATCGCCTTACTGGCCCAGATGGGCTCTTTCGTGCCCGCCGATACCGCCCATATCGGGCTGGTGTCCCAGCTTTTTTCCCGTGTCGGCGCATCCGACGATCTGGCCCGTGGCCAGTCGACCTTCATGGTCGAAATGGTTGAAACCGCGGCAATCCTCAATCAGGCCGACGACCGTGCTTTGGTAATTCTCGATGAAATTGGCCGCGGCACGGCCACTTATGATGGGTTGTCGATTGCTTGGGCGACGCTGGAACATCTGCACGACACCAATCAATGCCGCGCCCTGTTCGCCACCCATTACCACGAAATGGCAACGCTTGCCGACAAGCTGAAAGGTGTCGAAAACGCAAATGTCGCCGTGAAAGAATGGGAAGGCGACGTAATTTTCCTGCACGAGGTCCACAAAGGTTCTGCCGACCGGTCTTATGGTGTGCAGGTCGCCCGCTTAGCCGGGTTACCAAGTTCGGTGGTCGCCCGCGCCCGCGTGGTGCTGGATGCACTGGAAAAGGGTGAGCGCGAAGGCGGCAACCGGCAAAAGGCGCTGATCGACGATCTGCCGCTGTTTTCCGCAACGCCCACAGCACCTGCACCCAAACAACGCACGTCAGCAGCCGAAGAAAAGCTCGCCGAGGTTTTCCCCGACGAGCTGACGCCAAAACAGGCGCTAAATCTGATTTATGAGCTTAAGACCCTTACGAAGAAGACTTTGGGGTCGAGCTGACGCCAACCTGCGCCGGGCGCAACAGGCGGTCATGCAACAAAAAGCCTTCGGTCATCACCTGAATGATGTCGCCAGCCTTAGTTTCCGGCATCGGAGCCTCAAACATCGCCTGATGGATTTGCGGATCAAAAACCTCGCCAATAGCCGGCACAATAGGCTCTATCCCGTGCTTTTTGAACACGCTCAACAATTCGCGCATCGTCAGTTCAATGCCCTCAAACAACGCTTTGGAAACTTCGCGCTGCTCATCCGTCGATGCATCCATTGCCCGCTTCAGGTTATCATAAACCGGCAAAATATCACGCGACATCTTGGACCCGCCGTATTGCTCGGCCTCACGGCGATCCCGTTCGCCACGCTTGCGGGCATTTTCTGCGTCCGCCAACGCACGCATAAACCGATCACGCATATCATCGCGCTCATTGCGCAGCGTTTCCAACTCATCAACCTCTTCGAGGTTGTCCATAAACTCTTCGGCTTCTTCACCAAATCCATCTGCTGCAAGCTCATCGACAAGGGCCTCGACCTCTTCAACGATGTCTTTTTTTGCTTCGCCCATATTCTTCTTACCCTTCAATCTCGTCCCGACAACATCCGGCCAACCAGCTGCGCGGTATAGTCCACAATTGGCACGATCCGTCCATAGTTCAGACGCGTTGGTCCGATGACGCCGACAGCACCAATGATTTTTCGATCAGCGTTCATATAAGGAGACACAACCAAAGAGGAACCCGAAAGTGAGAAAAGTTTGTTCTCAGAGCCAATAAAAATGCGCACACCTTCCCCTTCCTCGGCAGATTCAAGGAAATCAGCGATGTCCCGCTTACGTTCAAGATCATCAAACAGCAGGCGAATGCGGTTCAGGTCTTCTTCTTCGCCGTCCGAATCAAGCAGGTTGGCCCGCCCTCGCACGATCAGACGTTCATAAGAATCGCCGTCACCTTCCCAAAGCGCCAGCCCGGCCTCAACCAACCCACGCGCAAGCACGTCCAGTTCTTGTCGTCGCTGGCCGATTTGGGCCGCGATGGTTGTGCGCAATTCGCTAAGCGTTAAACCCTCGGCCAAAGCATTCAGAAAGTTCGCGGCCTCGCGCATCGACGATGGCGTCTGCCCCGGCGTGGGCGCAAAAACCCGGTTTTCCACATGCCCGTCGGCGTAAACAAGCACCACCAGCGCGCGATCCTGCGCAAGGCTGACAAATTCGATATGTTTGATCGGCGCTTCGTGTTTTGGCGCCAAAACAACGCTGGCCCCCTGTGTCAGCCCGGACAAGGCCGACCCAACCCGATCCAGCAGAACCGAGACTTCGGCCTGATTGCTATGCGCTGTCGCATCAATTTTTGCGCGGTCACCGTCATCGACAAGCCCGACTTCCATCAGACCGTCGACAAACATCCGCAAGCCCGCTTGCGTCGGGATACGCCCTGCCGAAACATGCGGCGAATCTAGCAAGCCCAAATACTCCAGATCCTGCATGACGTTGCGGATTGTCGCCGCACTGACATTTTCGCTCATGCTACGGGTCAGGGTGCGCGACCCCATCGGCTCGCCATTTTCCAGATACCCTTCGACCACACGGCGAAACACCTCGCGGCTGCGATCGTTCATCTCGTTCAGAACATTTGATCCGTCACTCATCGGGGTTTTCCTGTGGCTCGGCCCATTAAAGACCTCTTTGTGCAATCGTCAATCGGGGTTGCGCGTATCACGTCCGATTGCGTATGTGTGCCCGGTCTTATTCAGGAAGGAATATTCATGCGCCCCTCAGGTAGAAATGTAGATGTGATGCGCCCGATTTCAATTGAAACCGGGGTTACCAAACATGCCGAGGGGTCCTGCCTGATCAAATGCGGCGATACCCATGTGCTTTGCACAGCTTCGCTTGAAGCCCGCGTGCCGCCGTTTTTGAAAAATACCGGCCTTGGCTGGGTGACGGCAGAATACGGTATGTTGCCCCGCTCGACCGGATCACGAATGCGTCGCGAAGCTGCGGCGGGTAAACAAGGTGGCCGCACCGTAGAAATTCAGCGCCTGATTGGCCGGTCTTTGCGGGCCGGTGTTGATCGTGTCGCATTGGGCGAACGCCAAATCACCGTGGATTGTGATGTAATTCAGGCCGATGGCGGCACCCGATGTGCGTCGATTACCGGCGGCTGGATCGCGCTGCGCCTTGCGGTTAACAAGCTGATGAAGGCGGGCGATGTCATTTCAGATCCGCTAACTGACAATGTTGCCGCCGTCAGCTGTGGTATTTATGCAGGCCAGCCGGTGCTTGATCTGGATTACCCGGAAGACAGCGAAGCAGGCGTCGATGGAAATTTCGTGATGACCGGCGGCGGTCGTTTGATTGAGGTTCAGATGTCAGCCGAGGGCTCGACCTACACCCGCGAAGAAATGTCGACGCTGCTTGATCTGGCTGACAAGGGCGTGGGCGAACTGGTCGCTGCTCAAAATGCCGCCGTTGCCTGAACCGCGCAAATTTAGCGGCGACAAGCTGGTCATCGCCTCGCATAACGCGGGAAAGCTGCGTGAAATTGCGGCCCTGATTGCCCCTTTCGGCGTTACGGCAATTTCCGCAGCCAGCCTTGGCTTGGCAGAACCAGACGAAACCGAGGATACCTTTGCCGGAAACGCCAGGATCAAAGCCCATTATGCGGCTGAAAAGTCCGGCCTGCCGGCCCTGTCCGACGACAGTGGAATCACCGTGGATGCGCTGGGTGGTCAGCCCGGCGTTTACACCGCTGATTGGGCCGAAACCCCGAACGGGCGCGACTTCCCGATGGCAATGACCAAGGTCTGGGATTTGCTGAACGCCAAAAATGCGCCCGAGCCAAGAAAAGCACAGTTTCGTGCCACGCTTTGCATGGCATGGCCCGATGGCCACGATGAACTGTTTGAGGGCGTCGTGCGTGGGAGGCTTGTCTGGCCGATGCGTGGTGTTCTTGGCTTTGGGTTTGATCCTATCTTTCAGCCAGATGGTGCAAGCGTAACATTTGGGGAAATGGATCAGACGAAGAAACACGAAATCAGCCACCGTGCCGATGCTTTCGCCAAACTCGTTGCAGGTTGTTTTGCCTGAAGATTGGCGCGCCGGGGGCTTTGGCCTTTATGTCCACTGGCCATTCTGTCAGGCAAAGTGCCCCTATTGCGACTTCAATTCCCATGTTGCCGCTGAAATTGACCAAAACCGCTGGATGCGTGTCTATTGCAGCGAAATTCGCCGAATTGGGGCCGAAACACAGGGTCGAATTCTTGACACCGTGTTCTTTGGTGGCGGCACACCCAGCCTGATGAATCCCGATTTGGTGGCCGAAATCATGGACACCATCCGCGCTACCTGGCCGACCTCAAATAGTTTTGAGGTTACGTTGGAAGCAAATCCAACCTCCGTCGAGGCTGCCCGTTTTCACGGCTATCGTGACGCTGGCGTCAATCGCCTTTCTATGGGGTTTCAGGCCCTAAACGACCCCGATCTGCGCGCGCTCGGGCGGCTTCATACCGTGGCCGAGGCACAAACTGCCTTCACCCTTGCCCGCGACACATTTGATCGTGTCAGTTTTGACTTGATCTATGCCCGCCAGAACCAAACCCTGTCTGATTGGCGGCGCGAATTGTCCAAGGCGCTATCGATGGCCGCTGACCACCTGTCGCTTTATCAACTGACGATCGAAGACGGCACAGCATTTGGTAAACGTCACACCGCTGGTGGATTACCCGGTCTGCCGGATGAGGATTTGGCCGCCGACATGTATTTTGCCACACAGGAACTTTGCGCCAAAGCTGGCCTGCCCGCTTATGAGGTTTCAAACCATGCTGCCGCCGGCGCCCATTCTCGGCACAACCTGATTTACTGGCAAGGTGGCGATTATGCGGGCATAGGGCCCGGTGCCCATGGGCGGCTGACGCTGAACGGCACACGGTTTGCCACGGAGACACCGCTCACACCCAGCGCTTGGCTGGGAAAAGTCGAAAAGATCGGCAACGGCGAAAACCCCCGCACGGCAATTCCCGGCTCCGATCAGGCGGCGGAATACCTGATGATGGGGCTGCGAATTTCCGAGGGAATTTCATTGTCTCGTCATGCCGCGATGGCGAATATTTCTTTGAATAGTAATATTATCAATGAGTTACGAGATAATCGCTTTATAGAAACAGACGGCGACACGCTGCGTGTCACCGCAAAGGGCCGTCCAGTTTTGAATGCCGTTATTCGTGCGCTGTTGCCTTAGCTACATCCCTGACAAATTGCGGCAAAGCTCGTCCAGGTCTTCCAGCGTCCGATAATTAATCGAGATCCGCCCACCCTCGCCGTTCGGCCCGTGATCTATAGAAACCCGCATACCCAGTTCTGCCGTAAGTTCGGCCTCCATCGCGCGTGTGTCGGCATCTTTTGTTTTTGTTTTAGCAACCTTTTCCGTTTTTGTTGGTTCCTTTGGTGCTTTGGCCAACCTTTCTGTTTCTCGAACAGAAAGCCCACGGGCAACGACATGTCGCGCCAGTTCGGATGGATTATCGGTGGTGATCAAGGCCCGCGCATGACCCGTCGAAAGTCGCCCGTCGCGTAACAGTTCCAACACGTCATCAGGCAACTGCAACAAGCGCAAAAGGTTGGCGATATAGCTTCGGCTTTTTGAAAGAGCCTCGGCTAGTTTTTCCTGCGTATGGCCGAACCGCTCCATAAGTTGACGATAACCTACAGCCTCTTCGACTGGGTTCAGGTCGCTGCGTTGGATATTTTCGATGATTGCTATCTCTAGAACTTCTTCATCCGTATATTCCCTCACAATTGCAGGCAGCTCATGGAGACGGGCAATTTGTGCAGCACGCCAGCGTCGTTCACCGGCTACGATCTCGTAACTACCTGAATTATCGGCGTTTCTCCGTACAATTAGCGGTTGCAAAATGCCCTTTTCATGGATTGATGCAGCCAGGTCATCCAGTTCTTTTTGGTCGAACTGACGCCTCGGCTGATCTGGGTTTGGCTTAATTCGTTCTATCGGAATTACGCCATCTACCCGTTGACCGACCGGTGTATCGTTCCGGTGTACATCCGGCCCATTTACATCCCCGATTAGCGCGGAAAGTCCACGCCCTAAGCCGCGCTTTTCTGATTTTGGATCAGCCATTTGTTTTCCCTTCCTGCGCCAAATTATGACCATGCAACGCTGCTAATTCTCGCGCCAATGACCGGTATGCCCTGCTGCCTTTGGAATTTGTATCGTATTCCAAAACTGGCAAAGCAAAAGATGGTGCTTCGCTCAGCCGCACATTTCTGGGGATCACGGTTTCAAACACCAACTCACCCATATTCTTGCGGGCATCATCGGCCACTTGACCGGATAGATTATTACGGCTGTCAAACATGGTCAAAACGACGCCTTCTATCCGCAAGTCCGGGTTCGCCACCTGGCGGATTTCACGCACAGATATCAGTAATTGTGACAGCCCTTCGAGAGCATAAAATTCTGCCTGTAGTGGTACCAAAACCGAGTTCGCGGCCACCATGGCGTTTACTGTCAACAAACTTAGGGATGGCGGGCAATCAATCAGGACATAGTCGAAATCATAACGGTCAATTGCGTGTTGGCGTAAAGCATCGTGCAACAGGTGGCTGCGTTTTTCGTTGGCAACTAATTCAATATCGGCAGAGCTTAAATCGGTCGTTGCTGGGGCTAGCCATAAATTATCAGTATCGGTTTTTTGTACCACATCTTGTATCGGCGCCTCATCCAACAACAAGTCATAGGTCGTCAGGTGTTTACCGTCTTTTTCGACTCCAAGTCCGGTAGTGGCGTTTCCCTGTGGGTCAAGATCAACCAAAAGCACGTTGAAACCAATCTCGGCCAGTGCCGCGCCTAGGTTAATTGTTGTTGTAGTTTTTCCCACGCCGCCTTTTTGGTTCACTACAGCAATTATCCGTGGGCCCTTGGGCCGGGTTGGGTCAGACACGCCTGATTTCTCCAAAACTGAGAATGACGGCAGCGCCGTCTGTTATGCTGGGGTATTCATCGCTTTGATATGACCATTTTTCAAGAGATTCGATCATTTCTTTTTTGAAAGAGTTGCCCTTCATAAATATCGCCTGTCCGTTCTGTTTCAAGTGCAGTTCCGCAAAGCCAAACAGTGCCGGTAAGGACGCAAGCGCACGGGCCGACAAAATGTCCGCATCCAAACACGGTAAATCCTCAATCCGCAGCGCTAGTGTTTCTGCATTTAGCCCCAGTTCGCGGGTAACGGTTCTTAGGAACGTTGCTTTTCGCAAGTCACTTTCTACAAATGTGAACCTCAGTTCCGGTGCGGCATCGACGGCCATAGCGGCGACCACCGCACCTGGAAAGCCGCCGCCCGTGCCGATGTCGACCCAATGACCGGCTTTTTGTTTTGCAATGGCAAATATTTGCGCTGAATCGAGGAAATGGCGCTCCCAAATGTTGGCCAAAGTCGACTTTCCGACCAAATTGATTGCTGGATTCCATTTTTGGAGTAGAAATTCGTACATTTCCAGGCGTTCTATTGTTTCACGTGAAACATTAAGCCGTTCAAGGATTGTAGTTTGGCTAGCAGTCGCCCCGGTCATGCGGTTCTATTTCGTCGTATTTTGCGCAGTGATGCCAATATAAGCGTCAATGCAGCAGGTGTTACACCTTCTATCCGGCCGGCTTGACCAAGAGTATTTGGTCGGACCCGACCAAGCTTTCCAACTAACTCGTTCGACAGGCCGTTCAGTTTTGAATAGTCGAAATCCGGAGGTATCTCATGTGCTTCGTCCCGTTTTATGGCTTCAACATCTCTGTTTTGACGTTCAATGTACGTCGCATAAAGTGCGTCTTTTTCAACCTGTGCACGCAACTCTACCCCAATTTTGTCCATTTCTTTATCCAGCAGTATCAAATTGCCAAAATCAACATTGGGAAAGGCAAGCAACTCATACCCAGTTCGCCTCTTTCCGTCACCGCTGACTTTAATGCCGCTTTTGGAAATTTCCTGACTAGTAAAATTGGTGGACTTAAGGCGCGCAGTAACCCGGTCTAGCTTCTCCATCTTTTCAAGAAACAGAACTTTTCGGTTTTCGGTTACACAACCAAGCTCAATTCCAACCGGCGTCAGCCGCTGATCCGCGTTATCTGCCCTCAGCGACAACCGGAACTCGGCGCGAGAAGTGAACATTCGGTAGGGTTCGCTAACCCCTCGGGTAATCAAATCGTCTACCATCACGCCGATGTAGGATGTTGAACGCTCAAAAAGCACCGCAGCGCCGCCGCTTGCCCGACGAGCTGCGTTCAATCCCGCCACGAGCCCCTGTGCCGCCGCCTCTTCATAGCCGGTGGTCCCATTGATTTGGCCTGCCAGAAACAAGCCCGGAAAATCAATCAACTCCAATGTTGGCGTCAGTGATCTGGGATCAATATAATCATATTCAATTGCGTAACCTGGTTGAATTATTGTTGTATTTTCAAGACCATAGATTGAACGCACATAGTCAGTCTGCACGTCTTCGGGCAAAGAAGTTGAGATCCCGTTGGGATACACCGTATGGTCATTCACACCCTCAGGTTCGAGAAATATCTGATGTGAGGTTTTGTCGGCAAAGCGAACAATTTTGTCTTCAATCGACGGGCAATACCGTGGTCCAATTCCGTCAATACGACCTCCGTACATTGCAGAACGGCCAAGGTTGTCGCGGATAATGGCATGGGTTTTTTCATTCGTGTGAGTAATTCCGCAGGCCACTTGCGGTGCAGTTGGCGCATGTGAAAGGAATGAAAACATCGTCGGCTCTTCATCGCCCGGTTGTTTTTCCAGAATGTCCCAGTTGATCGTGCGCCCATCAAGGCGCGGCGGGGTTCCGGTTTTCAGCCGCCCAAGCGGCAGGTTGAAACTATCGATCCGCTCGGCCAGCCTGATCGACGGTCTGTCACCCATCCGGCCACCCGGTCGTGAAATATCACCAATGTGAATAGCCCCGCGCAAGAAAGTGCCCGTTGTTAGAATGGTTGCCGGGGTCAGTATTTCAGACCCATCTGCCAAAACAACACCTGCAACTGTGTGGCCCTGCATGACAAAATCGGTAGCCTCACCCTCGATCACGGTGATGTTTTTATGGCGGGAAATTTCTGCCCGCATTTCTCTGCGATATATTGCACGGTCCGATTGCGCTCTTGGCCCCTGGACTGCCGGACCTTTGCGGCGGTTAAGCAGACGAAACTGTATACCGGCCTTGTCGGCAACACGGCCCATGACGCCGTCGAGTGCGTCAATTTCCCTTACCAAATGCCCTTTCCCAAGCCCGCCTATCGCCGGATTGCAAGACATGGTGCCAATATCGCGCAAGCGCAACGTGACCAAGGCCACGCGCGCACCCATGCGCGCTGCGGCATGGGCGGCATCGGCACCCGCATGCCCGCCCCCAATCACAACAACATCAAAGTCACGATGTTTCACGTGAAACACTCCTATTTCCCGATGCAGAAGCTCGCGAAAATTTCATCCAGAATATGTTCCACATCGACCCGACCGACCAATGAGTCAAGGGCGCGGGTCGCAGTTCGCAACTCCTCCGCGGCCAGTTCGGCGCGGCCAGGTCCGTGTTCCACCTCTTGCGTCGCGAGCTTCAGGGCCGAAATTGCGCTGTCGATCGCCTGCCGGTGCCGCTCGCGAATAGCGGTTGCCGCGCCCGAGGCGCGATGTTCCAGAACATGCGTAATTCGCGCGACCAATTCGCCAACACCCTGGCCAGTTTTGCCTGAAACACCCAGTTCACCGGGTCGTTCATCTACCTTGCCTACCAACAATATATCGTCTTCGTTAAGATACAGACTACTAAATGTAGTAGCACCGTCAGTCAAAACCACACGAAGATCGGCGGCCATCGCGCGATCCAGCGCGCGCTGCACACCAATTGCTTCCACCGCGTCATCGGTCGCCCTAAGACCAGCTGTATCTAGAAAGGTAACCGGTAACCCGGCAAGATCCATCCGCACCTCAATAACATCGCGGGTCGTTCCCGCAACTTCCGAGGTAATCGCCGCATCGCGTCCGGCAAGCGTATTCAGCAATGTGGATTTTCCAACGTTCGGGGGGCCGACAATCGCAACCTCAAACCCATCGCGGATCCGCTCACTGACCAGTGCACCCTTTGCCTCCACCTCCAGCTCAGCCAGCACAACACCCAAAAGCTCTGAAACTTCCGGTGTCACATCAACCGGCACATCTTCGTCAGCGAAATCAATTGTCGCCTCTAACAGGCTGGCCGCGCGGATCAGGTGGGCTCGCCATCCCTCTGCCTTATCCCCCAGAGCGCCGGAGAGCACGCGCAGGGCCTGACGGCGCTGTGCTTCGGTCTCGGCCTCTATCAGGTCAGACAGGCCCTCTACCTGCGCCAAATCTAGTCGGTCGTTTTCCAATGCTCGCCGAGTAAATTCGCCGGGCTCTGCGCTGCGCAGGCCATCAATAGCTGACAGCCCGGCCAAAACCGCGTTGGTTGTCGCAATTGAGCCGTGCAAATGCAGCTCAACCACATCTTCACCGGTGAAGCTGGCAGGCGCTGCAAAGACCAAGACCAGAGCCTGATCCAGAAAAACCCCGTCCGCGTCGGTTAGGTTACGTAACGCGGCGTAGCGTGTTGGCGGCAAATCACCAGAGAGGGCCAGACAAGCATCATGCGCCTGCGGCCCGGATATACGGACCGTCGCCAAACCCGCTTTACCACGGGCAGTTGCAACTGCGTAAATCGTATCCATATCATTCTAACACATTGTATCTAAACAATAAGTCAGGTGTTCATTGAATCAAAGAAATCCGAATTTGATTTGGTTTGCTTCAATTTTGAAAGCAGGAATTCAATCGCATCGGTCGTACCCATCGGGTTCAGAATCCGGCGCAAGACATAAGTCTTTTGCAGATTGACCTTATCAACCAACAGTTCCTCTTTCCGGGTGCCGGATTTTAGAATGTCGATTGCCGGGAACAGGCGTTTGTCGGAAATCTTACGATCCAGCACAATCTCAGAGTTACCCGTGCCTTTGAATTCTTCAAAGATCACTTCGTCCATCCGGCTACCGGTGTCGATCAACGCGGTGGCGATAATTGTCAGCGAGCCACCTTCTTCGATATTACGCGCGGCACCGAAAAAGCGTTTCGGGCGTTGCAGGGCATTGGCATCCACACCACCGGTCAGCACTTTACCCGATGACGGAACCACCGTGTTAAAAGCGCGGCCCAAGCGAGTGATGGAATCGAGCAGGATCACCACATCGCGTTTATGTTCAACAAGGCGTTTGGCTTTTTCGATCACCATTTCGGCGACGGCCACGTGACGGCTGGCAGGCTCATCAAAGGTCGAGGAAACAACTTCGCCCTTAACCGAGCGTTGCATGTCGGTAACTTCCTCGGGGCGTTCATCGATTAGCAGAACGATCAGGTAACATTCCGGATGGTTCTTTTCGATCGAATTGGCGATGTTTTGCAGGATAACGGTTTTACCGGTCCGGGGCGGCGCTACGATCAGCGAACGCTGGCCCTTACCAATCGGTGCAACCAGATCAATAATCCGCGCTGTTTTATCCTTGATCGTTGGATCTTCAATCTCCAGCGTCAGGCGTTCGTCGGGGTAAAGCGGCGTCAGATTATCAAAGTTAATCTTATGGCGTGCTTTTTCGGGCTCTTCAAAATTGATCAGGCTAACTTTGGTGATCGCAAAATACTTTTCGGTATTATTTGGCGCGGATATCACCCCATCAACCGTATCCCCGGTGCGCAGCGAATGCGTGCGGATCATATCGGGTGACACATAAATATCATCTGGACCCGGAAGATAGTTCGCCTCAGGCGAGCGCAAAAACCCAAATCCATCCTGACGAACCTCAAGCACCCCATCGCCAGAAATTTCCCAGCCGTCTTCAGCGCGCTCTTTAAGGATCGCGAACATCATGTCGCCCTTGCGCATGGTTGACGCGTTTTCTATTTCCAGTTCTTCCGCCGTTGAAAGCAAATCTTTAGGGGTCTTTGCCTTCAGGTCAGCAAGATGCAGAGTTTCGTGAGTCATGGGGATATATCCGGGACCAGCCAGAATGGCGTTCGGTCATGTCTGAAATGGGAATTTACAACGATCGAATGACCGCAAAAGCTAGATAGGGTGCGTTTCCCAACGAGTCAACGGTTTTAGAAAGGCCGCGCAATGACTGAAATAACAATAATCACCAGCAAAATGGTCGGGACCTCATTCATCATCCGGTAATGGCGGCCAGACACGGTGTTATTGCCGGCAAGTAAATCTTTGCGCCGCAATGCAAGCCAGTGATGAAACAAAGTCATCGCCAAAACCGCAATCGCCTTGGTCCACGGCCAGACCTGCGTCCAGTCGATTATTCCCGGGGTGAACACCAAACAAAGCCCAAAGATCCATGCAGCAATCATTGCCGGGTTCATGATCACCCGCAAAAGTTTTAGCTCCATCGACTGAAATAAAACTTCGGTTTCGCCGCTGACGGCAGTGCTTTCAACGTGGTGAACAAACAGACGCGGTAGATAAAACAGGCCCGCCATCCACGCAATGACCGAAATCACATGCAAGGATTTGATCCAAGGATAGGCCAAGCTAATAAAATCAGTGATCACTTTAGGGTCTTTCAGATGTTCTTTGCTCTTCCTTACTAATAAATAAATATTAGTAAAGAAAAGTAGTTGATTATGTAGGGCCTGTGGACACTGTGGATTAGTGAGTTGTCGACAGATCAATCTACAGTCCAAAACTGTGAGTTGTTTTCACGGCTCAAACCGAATTATTTGTGGAAACTTCAATTATGAACGTATTTTTAGACGTTTATCGGGTCATAACCTGTGGAGTGATTTAGGGATGAAATGGGGAATAACATTGTTGGTCAAGTTTTGCACAATGCTTAGAAATGGGTTTTCCCTTGGGGACGTTTTCGGAAGGAATCCAAGGTTAAACCAACCATTAAGTGGATATCACGCGTCAACCCACATTTTTGATGATTCAAACCCCAACACCCACGGCAATCCATCCACAGGATCATACAGATGAGCGCGCCGATCATACTCGCCTCTGGTTCTGAAATCCGGCAACTGCTGCTGCGCAACGCCGGGGTTTCCTTTGATGTGCAAGTCGCCCGTGTGGATGAAGAGGCCATCAAAGCTGCGATGATCGCCGAAAAAGCGCCCGCCAACGACATAGCCGATGCGCTGGCCGAGGCAAAGGCACGCAAGGTCAGCCAAAAGATGCCCGGCGCTTTAGTCATTGGTTGCGATCAGGTGTTGGAATGTGGCGGTGCGATCCTGTCCAAGCCAGAAAACCGGGACATGGCGCGCGCGCAGTTGGACCAGTTGAACGACAGTTCACATAAGCTTTTGTCTGCCGCGGTCATCTATATGGACGGACAGCCACAATGGCGCCACGTGGGAACCGCGCGCCTGACGATGCGCAACGCCAGCGACGGGTATTTGGACGATTATCTGGCCCGCAACTGGGACAGCATTCAGACTTCGGTTGGGTGCTATAAGCTGGAAGAAGAGGGTGTTCGGCTATTTTCGCGGATCGAGGGCGATTATTTCACCGTTCTGGGCTTGCCGCTGACCGAACTGCTTGGCTATCTGACAGTCAGGGGAGATTTGGCCGGATGACAAATAGAAAAATTCCACTGGCAGCAGTGATCGGATCGCCGGTAGCGCACAGCCGCTCGCCCGCTTTACACACCCATTGGCTAAAGAAATATGGGTTACATGGGCATTATGTGCCGATGGACGTGTCGCAACATGACCTGCCCGAGGTTCTGGCTGCGTTACCCAAAATGGGCTTTGTCGGTGCCAATGTGACGATCCCCCATAAAGAAACTGTGCTGAAGCTGGCCAATGTGGTGACCGACAGGGCTGCGCTGATCGGGGCGGCGAACACGCTGATTTTTCGCAGCGATGGCAAGATGCACGCCGACAACACGGATGGTTATGGGTTTATCGAAAACTTGCGCCACAACGCCCCCGGCTGGGATCCCAAATCAGGACCAGCGGCGGTGCTGGGTGCAGGCGGCGCTGCGCGCGCGGTCTTGGCCTCGCTGTTGGATGTGGGTGTGCCCGAAATCCGTCTAAGCAACCGAACCCGCGCCAGATCAGAAGCGCTACGCAAAGAATTTGGCGCAAAAATTAACGTCTATGACTGGGTGAAGGCGGGCAATATGCTTGATACCGCTGCGACGGTTGTCAACGCGACATCCCTTGGAATGGACGGCAAATCAGAAATGCGGGTGCCGCTGGACGCGCTATCACCCAATGCGCTGGTGACTGATCTAGTCTATACGCCGCTGGAAACGGAATTCTTGCGAACAGCCAAAACTGCTGGCTGCATGACGGTCGATGGTTTGGGCATGTTACTGTTTCAGGCCGCACCGGGTTTTGAGCGTTGGTTTGGAGTTCGCCCGGAAGTCGACGAAGAGGCCCGGCGCGTGGTGCTTGGCCTGTGACCCGTCCGTTCCTGATCGGGT
>JAHRVC010000233.1 GCA_019090885.1 Marinosulfonomonas sp. | reverse complement strand
TCGATCTTGGCAAACATATCCGCAAGGCGGTGTTTGATTGCCTGAAATCCACCAATCGGGCGACCAAAAGCTTTGCGCTCTTTGGCATAGTCCGAGGCAACCGTCAGGGCCCGCCCGGCAACGCCGATCTGCTCGAAGGCGATTTGAATAGCTGCGCCGTCCAGCAGTTTTTTGATTGCAGCGTCATTCGCCCCGGCCAGTTGATCGGCAGGCGCGCCATCAAAGGTCAGGCGCGCCAAGGGCCGAGTGCGATCGGTGGCATCAAGGGCCTCGCGCGTCACGCCGGGGCCGTTTAGGTCCACCAGATAAAGACCGGGCTGACCCGCGTCGTCTAATGCCGCAACCAGTGCGACATCGGCGTTGCCACCATCGGCGACCGGAGATTTAACACCATGAATACGACCGCCTGAAACCTTTGCGGTGATAACGTCAGGCGCGATGCCGCCGTTTTCACTTAGCGCAGCCGTGACAATTTTCTCACCACCGGCAATCGCGGGCAGCAACGCTGATTTCTGCGCATCCGAGCCGTATTGAACCACAGCCGGTGCGACCAGATACATTGCCTGCGCGAATGGGATGCAGGCAAGGGTGCGCCCGATTTCTTCGGCCAGAACTGCCAGTTCAACAGCGCCCATGCCGGAGCCGCCGTGTTCCTCTGGGATACCAATACCTAACCAACCACCTTCGGCAAGCTTGCCCCAAAGTTCGCGGTCAAAACCGTCGGGATTGTCGTTAAGCAATTCATGGGCGCCAGAAAGTGTTGCGTTTTCATCCAGCCGCCGCCCTGCGGCCTCTCTGATAGCGTCCTGATCTTCGGAAAAGCCGAAATCCATAGTTAACCCTTTCGCCGAAATGCCGCAGTTCCGACGGTCAGCCGTCTGCAATCCGATGGTTTTTCCGAAATATGATTGCCCGCGCTCTTTGCGGCTTTAATCTAACGGATGTTAGAAAGGTTAGATCGGGTTTTGCCCTTTCGGGCAACCGATTCAGCGCGTGAAATCCGGGTATCACATATGTGGCGGTATGGCAGCCCTACCAAATGCACTTTCAGCTAAAACCGATCATCGTGCATACATTCATTAATTGAATTTAGCTGCCAGTCATTGCCCAAAGTTTAGGGCCCGCAACACGGTCACGCGCGGTGTCTATCAATAAAGGCGCCGCAGCCCCTTCGGTCGCTTGGTTCCCGAAATACCGGTCGATTTCCTCGCGCAAAATCGTAGCCAGTTCCTTCTCACGCGACCGGATAATATCCGTCGGAGCGCCGATGCCAATAACAAGCGGGCGGTCGGTGCATTCGCGCGGCAACAGCATCGCAATCAGGCCAGACCCCTGAACGACGCGGTCATAGGACATAAAATACCCTTTTTCACGCGTTGCGGCGATTGAGGTCAGAACTGTCTTGACATCGACTGCTGGCTCGCCGTCGGAACGGTAAGCATTGATGCGATGAAACATGCGCTGAACTTCGCTGCTGCTCATTGTGCTGAGCAATGCGCTGCCAACGCCAGAAGTCCCAAGCGGACGCCTTGTGCCCAACGAAATGTGGTGCGGCACCGCCTTATTGGGGTTCACGACCTGAATATACTGTGCGTCGTCACCATTGCGCGCGCCCAACAAAACGACTTGTTTGCTGCGCTCGGAAATAGCGTCGAGCAGCTGCAATAAAGCCCCTTCTCCATATAGGGTGGGGTTCATCCAAGATCCGATCAGCGGCACGCGGTCGGTTGGAAAGTAAGTTCGCCCTTTGCTGTCGTACGACAGAAAGCCCATTGTCACCATGCTTTTGAGCAAGGCCGAGGTGCTGGATTGTGGATAGCCCAATTGCCCAGACACTTCGACAACGTTCACCGGACGGCGAACCTCATCAAAAAACTCCAGCGTTTCAAGTGTTCGGGCGACCGATTTCACAACGCGCTGTCGAGGTATTTCCTGTGTTTTTTTGTCCAATGTCATGATTTCCTCCAGTAAATCAAAACACGAATGTCGTTCACTATGCTGAACGATAGCCGCTTGCGGGTCAACATATTTGTAAAAGCCCGGTAATTAGAATTTCCGGAACGACCTAAAAAAACTGCGTGTTTGCTTTGCGACTACGGTGCCGCTGGAATAACCAGGTTGCATCATACTCGTGTTTTTAAACGCCTTTTAGGATCATTTCTCACCTGCGTCGTTGACCAAGCGACGGTCTGAGCCATAACTTTGTTCGATATTTATTCGCCGTGTTGACCCAAAGCCAGTAGCGGAAAAAACAGGAATTCAAATCCGATGAACAACCTTGGATTGCGTAATTTATTCGGCGGGCCGAAGAAATGGTCGGGCGAATCGCATGTTCAAGGGTTGGGCTTTGGGCATTGGAAACTGAAAGGGGCGGTTCTGAAATGAATACGTCCAGCGAGGGCCCGCGTTCGATTCAGCGGCTGTTAGGCCTGTTCACAGCCCTTGCAGATGCACCGGATGGCCTGACGCTCGCGCAAATCAGCGTGACCCTTTCTTCCCCCAAAAGCAGCCTTTTGATATTGCTGCGCCCTTTGGTCGAACAGACCTATTTAATCCACAAAGACCGCCATTATTTTGCGGGTCCGCAAATGTATCATTTTGCTTCGGCTATCCTGACGAACTACAAATTCGGCTCAATGATACGACATTATATGGAAGAATTGGTCGCCACTACCAGCGAGACGGTGCTATACGCCACGTTGGACGAAACCAATGATAACATTGTCTACACAGATGTTATCGAAAGTCCAAAGGCGGTCCGGTATGTTACACCGGTCGGAGTTATGCGGCCGCTATACTGCACGGCCGCAGGGCAACTATTTTTGGCCTATAAAGATGCGGCATGGCAGCAGGCCTATATAGACCGGACCGATCTGTCGCCACGCACGGCAACCACAATAGTCGATGGTGGTAAATTGCTTGCACGGCTGACAAAAATCCGGAAATCCGGGTATTCATTCAGCATTGGGGAAGCCGTTGAAGAAGCGGCAGGCGTTGCGGCCCCGGTATTTGATGCTGACGGCACCGTCGCGGGCGCTTTGGTGCTTGGTGGCCCGTCGGATCGGGCAGTGCGAAACCGCGAAAAAATGATCACTGCAACAACCGAACTGGCCAAGCGAGCTTCACGTGCCGCGGGCTATCGTGGTTAAAACCGCCGCTGCGCCAAATTGCCAACCCCCTGTTATTCGCAACCTTCGCAACGATTGCCTAGCTTAAAAACAAAATATTGGGTCAATCAAACCCTCCGCCGCTTGTTCAATTGCAAGCGGCACTCTACATCAATCGCATGAAAAGATGGATCCCACTCGTCAAATCCCCGCCCGTCGTTCCTGTCATCGCCCTGCGTGGCACAATAGCTATGTCTGGGCGTTCTGGTTCGCTGAACGATTCCGGCCTAGGACCGATGATTGAACGAGCATTTAGGCGGGGCAAGCCTGCGGCCGTTGCGCTGGTCATCAACTCGCCGGGTGGGTCGCCCGTGCAATCTTCGCTGATCGCGGCACGGATCAGGCGTTTGGCGGATGAAAAAAAGATCCCGGTTTTCGCTTTTGTCGAGGATGTCGCCGCATCTGGCGGTTACTGGTTGGCAACGGCGGCGGACGAGATTTGGGTTGACCCAAGTTCGGTCGTCGGATCGATCGGCGTCATTTCATCGGGGTTCGGGTTTCAGGATTTAATTGGCCGATACGGTGTTGAGCGGCGCGTTCACACGGCGGGAAAATCTAAAAGCACGCTGGACCCGTTTAAGCCGGAAAAAGCTGCTGACGTGAAAATGCTGAATTCAATTCTGACCCAGATGCATGAGACGTTTACTGCTCAGGTAAAAACGCGCCGGGGTAAAAAGCTGGCGGGTGATGCCAAATTGTTTTCTGGTGAATTTTGGCTGGGTCAGGCGAGCGTTGATCTGGGTCTTGCTGATGGCCTCGGACATCTGATTCCAAAAATGAAAGAACGGCTTGGCGATGACGTTCGGTTTATCCCCTATAACCGAAAGCTGCCGTTTTTACGGCGTTTTGGCGTGCAAGTCATGGACGAAGCACTGACCGGTATTGAGGAGCGTGCACAATTTGCACGCTTTGGGCTGTAGCCCATGGTCAAGGTTGTTTCGCTTTTTCTGATCGGCATGTTGGTTATGGCAATGTTCGGCAGGCTCCGGTTTCCCGGTCAAAAGAAATTGCAGTCCGCAAAATGTTCCAGTTGCGGGCGCTACAAAATTGGGAAACGCGGTTGTGACTGCAAAAAATCCTAAGACCTGAGTTATGGATTTTCTGATCTCTATACTGGGTTTGATTATCCTGCTTCTTGCCGGTGATGTTCTGGTTCGCGGCGCCGTTAACGCCAGCTTGCGTCTGGGCGTGCCGGCATTGATTGTCAGCTTGACGATTGTGTCGATCGGAACGTCGACACCTGAATTATTGATTGCGGTTGGTTCCGTTGTAAATGGCGTGCCCGGGCTAGCCGTTGGCAATGTCATTGGGTCAAATACAGCGAATGTTTTGCTGGTGCTTGGGCTTCCGGCGATGATGGTTGGGCTGAATACGAAAAATTGCGACACCCGCCAAAGTTATTGGCAAATGCTGGCCGCCACGGCGTTGTTTGTCGTGATTGCATTCTTAACCCCGATAACATGGTTGCACGGGTTGGTCTTACTTGGTGGATTTGTCGCATTCATCGGACATGCGGTATATCGTGCGCGCAGCCATCAATTGGCCAGCCCCCAGTTGAAAAATACGGAATTGGAAGTAGAAGGCGCGGATCCCAAAATGTCCTGGTGGCGGATTTCCCTTTATTTGATTCTGGGATTGGCAGGGCTGCCGTTGGGGGCCGACCTTTTGGTCAATTCCGCAACTGAAATTGCGCGTCACTTCGAAATCAGTGAAACAGTTATTGGATTGACGCTGGTTGCCGTTGGAACATCGCTGCCTGAACTTGCAACAACCGTCGCGGCCGCATTGCGCCGACAAGCAGACGTGGCGCTGGGCAATGTGATTGGGTCTAATATTGCCAATATCCTTGGAATTTTGGGCATGGCTGCATTCTTTGGCAATATCCCGGTGTCCCAAAGTGTTTTGCAGTTTGATCTTTGGGTCATGGTTGCCGCGTCGCTGGTATTGATCCCATTCGCCGTCGGGCGTCGCAATATCACCCGTGCGTGGGGTGCTGGATTCACGGCGCTCTATGCTATTTACGTGGTGTGTGTGCTGACCTGACGGAGTTGGAAACGATGCAACAGAAACGAGCATTGGTAACAGGCGCTGCGCGTCGATTGGGTCGGGCTATGGCGCTTGGTCTTGCCGAGCGCGGGTATGATGTGGCCGTTCACTATTCGACGTCGCCGGATGAAGCCGATGAAGTTGTGCACCAGATTGAGGGTATTGGCCGAAAAGCGATAGCGCTGCAGGGCGACCTGCTGATCGAAAAGCAAGTGCAGTCCTTGGTTGATCGGGCCAGTCGCGCGCTTGGCGGATCTTTGAATGTCTTGATAAACAATGCGTCGGTCTTTGAGCACGACGATATCGCCACCGCGGACCGCCAGAGCTGGGACCGCCATATTGAGGCGAACCTACGCGCGCCCTTCGTTTTGACGCAGAATTTTGCGGTCGCTGCGCCAGAACCTGTCATGGATGAAAATGCAGAGCCAGAGGCACAGGCGCTGGTCGTTAACCTGCTGGATCAACGGGTTCGTAACCTAACGCCTGAATTCATGAGCTATACGATTTCCAAAATGGGATTGTGGGCTTTTACCCAAACCGCCGCAATGGCGCTGGGGCCAAAGGTAAGGGTGAATGCTATCGGGCCGGGGCCAACCCTTAAAGGTGCGCGCCAGACAGAAGAACATTTTGCCCACCAGCGCAGTTCAACACTTTTGGCCCGCGGTGCGAACCCAAAGGACGTCCTGGCCGCGTTAAATTACCTGTTGGATGCGCCGTCTGTTACCGGACAAATGATCATCGTGGACGGCGGCCAGCACCTTGCATCGCATTCTTCGGCCGCCATGGGGTTGGAATAGTGCAACCGGCGAATTTAGCTGGCGTCGCGTCAACTTGTGCACTGCAGGCGATTTTGTCATGAAACTGTTATTATTTCTCTAATGTTATCAGTAAGTTGTCAGATGGCAATTTAATTACCGTTTTAAATCAGCCACTTACAATAACGCCCAAATAATGGGCATTTCAGCGAACAGCTTTGAATGTAAGGAAAAAATTGTAAATCTGAAAACTTACCACCAGACTTATCCACAGGAATAGGGGATAGGTTCTCTATTGATCCCTGCGCGGCAAAAAGTGCAGCTAACATAGGAATCACCAACAGAGCTTATGAATTCATCGACCCAAACAAATGGTGACGCAGAAAAGGTGCAAGGCCGCGTTTGCATTCAGGCTTATCTTAACAGCCTTGACCAGTCTCCGGGCGTTTACCGGATGCTGGATGCGAAAGGCGGGGTTCTCTATGTTGGCAAAGCCCGGAACCTGAAAAAGCGCGTTTCAAATTATGCGCAAGCGTCGGGGCATTCAGCCCGGATTTCGCGCATGATATCTGAGACTGCGTCGATGATGTTCCTGACAACCAAGACCGAAACCGAGGCATTGCTGCTTGAGCAGAATCTGATCAAACAACTGAAGCCGCGCTACAACGTGCTGCTGCGCGATGACAAATCCTTTCCCAATATTTTGGTTTCCGGCACCCACGACTTTGCCCAGATCAAAAAGCATCGCGGCGCGAAGAAAGAGGCCGGAAACTACTACGGGCCATTCGCCAGTGCCGGCGCTGTCAATCGAACACTGAACCAATTACAGAAGGTATTTCTGCTGCGCAATTGCACGGATTCAACTTTTGAAAGCCGGACGCGGCCTTGTTTGCTGTATCAAATCAAACGGTGCAGCGCGCCCTGCGTAGGTCATATCTCGGAAAAAGACTACGCGGCCCTCGTTTCTGACGCCGAGCGGTTTCTGCAAGGAAAAACGACTAAAGTTCAGGCCGCGCTGGCTGCCAAAATGGAAACCGCGAGCGCTGCGATGGAATTTGAACAGGCGGCGGCACTGCGGGATCGAATTCGGGCGTTGACGCAGGTTCAGCAATCTCAGGGCGTCAATCCACGCGGTGTGCCGGAAGCAGATGTGATTGCGCTGCATCTGGACGGTGGGCAGGCTTGTATTCAGGTGTTTTTTATCCGCGCCAATCAAAACTGGGGCAACCGCGACTATTACCCAAGGACGGGCTCGGGAGCAGATGCTTCTGAAATTTTGCAGGCCTTTCTTGGTCAATTCTACGCCAACCGAGTCCCGCCAAAATTAGTGTTGATAAGCGGCCCGGTGCAAGAACCGGAGCTAATGGAAAAAGTCCTTGGGCAAAAAGCCGGGCGAAAAGTTGCAATTGCTGTGCCAATCCGTGGCGAAAAGGCTGAACTGATTGCCAACGCGACGCGAAATGCCCGTGAAAGCCTTGCACGCAAAATGTCGGAAACCGCGACGCAGGCGAAATTGCTGGCTGGGGTGGCCGAGGCATTTGGGCTGGAAACGCCGCCCTCGCGGATCGAAGTTTACGACAACTCGCATATACAGGGGGCACATGCGGTCGGTGCCATGATTGCTGCTGGTCCTGAAGGGTTCATCAAAAGCCAGTATCGCAAGTTCAATATTCGCGGTGACGATCTGACACCGGGCGACGATTTCGGCATGATGAAAGAGGTTTTGCACCGCCGCTTCAGCCGCCTTCAGAAAGAAGACCCGGACCGTAGCGGTGGCGCATGGCCGGATTTGTTGTTGATCGATGGCGGTGCGGGGCAGGTAAGCGCGGTGGCCGAAATTATGCGCGAGCATGGCGTCGAAGATATTCCGATGGTTGGCGTTGCCAAAGGCGAAGACAGGGATGCCGGAAAAGAAGAATTTCACCGAGTCGGGCAGCGGGTATTTGCGCTGCGCCACAACGACCCAGTGCTTTATTTTATCCAACGCCTTCGCGATGAGGCGCACAGGTTTGCGATAGGCACGCACCGCAATAAGCGTTCAAAGGCAATCGGGGCTACGCCATTGGACGACGTGCCCGGCGTCGGCGCGACAAGAAAACGGGCATTGCTGACGCATTTTGGAAGCGCCAAGGCCGTAAGCCGGGCCGGACTGGCCGATTTGAAAGCCGTCGGCGGAATTTCGGATGCAATTGCCGAAACGGTCTATGACTTCTTCCATGACCGGGCCTGACAGGTTAAAGCAAACGCATGACATGGACGATCCCGAATATCTTGACAGTAATGCGGTTGCTTGCAGCACCGGGTATTGTTGTCATGTTCCTATATTTCACGCGACCTTGGGCCGACCTTTTCGCGTTGGTGTTGTTCATTCTGGCCGCAATTACGGATTGGTTTGACGGCTACCTTGCCCGGGCGTGGCATCAGGAAAGCAAATTTGGCGCGATGTTAGACCCGATCGCCGACAAGGCGATGGTGGTTATTGCGCTGATCGTCATCACCGGTTTTCTTGGCATGAACCCGTGGATTTTGCTTCCCGCGACAATGATCATTTTCCGCGAAGTATTCGTGTCTGGCTTGCGCGAGTTTCTGGGCGCATCGGCGGGCCTGCTAAAGGTCACTAAACTGGCCAAGTGGAAAACGACGGCACAGATGGTCGCTATTTCGGTGCTGTTTTCCACGGGCGTCTTTGAGCATTATTTTGGAATGCACAGTATTGGTATGGATGCCGAACTTGTCGGTAATATCCTGAGCGGAAAAGAGCAGGACTTGCTTGGTTTGCAGTGGAAATTCACCGGTATGATCTGGAGCTTTCGCATTGGTGTGGTTCTGCTGTGGGTGGCCGCGCTTCTGACGCTGCTGACTGGCTGGGATTACTTTAGAAAGTCGCTGCCATTCCTGCGCGACGAAGAAAACCAATGATCGATGTCGTGTATTTTGCGTGGGTTCGCGAACGGATAGGTGTGCCAAAGGAAACGCTGGACACCACCGCCCAAACGGTTGCCCAACTGATCGAGGAACTGAAAGCGCGCGAAGAACGGTATGCGCTTGCTTTTGCCGACATCTCGGCGCTGCGTGTTGCCGTCGATCAGGAGTTGAGCACCTTTGACGCCCCGTTGGCTGGTGTTCGAGAGGTTGCATTTTTTCCACCGATGACGGGCGGATAAAAATGTCAGTGCGTGTTCAGTCAGACCCCTTTGATCCCGGTCAGGAACTGTCACAATTTTCGCAACTAGTTACAGGGGCCGGTGCAATCGTGACCTTTACGGGTGTTGTTCGGGACGAAGACGGATCGCTGGATCACATGTTGATTGAGCATTATCCGGCAATGACCGGACCGGCGATTGAAGCCATTGAAACACAAGCCGTAAGCCGGTGGGATTTGCAGGCCAGTCTGGTCATTCACCGCTACGGAACCTTGGCGCCG
Organism: Marinosulfonomonas sp.; assembly: GCA_019090885.1. GTDB lineage: Bacteria > Pseudomonadota > Alphaproteobacteria > Rhodobacterales > Rhodobacteraceae > NORP110. The sequence goes on along the minus strand of JAHRVC010000233.1, from coordinate 2,830 downwards.
GGGGATCACATAATGATGGTAGCAACCGTATCGCGCCACCGTGCTAATGCGTTTTCGGCGGCAGAATTTCTGATGGATTATCTAAAGTCACGCGCGCCGTTCTGGAAGAAAGAATTCACGGCCGACGGTGCATCCTGGGTTGCCGCAAAGGATAAAGACGAGGACGCGCTGAAACGCTGGTAACAGATCAGGCTTTGTTCAGGCTTTCGACATAGCCGCGCAGTTCTTCGGCTTCATTTCGGGCAACGCGCAATCCGTCCATGGCGGCCTTTAGCTCTGCTTCTTTCTGACTGTTGCTGTTATTCATTTCACTTTCACGTTGTTGAAAATAGGCGATTGCCTGATCGCGCTGCTCTTCGGCTTCGTGCAATTGCTGGGCCATCGTATCCAACTCGCTCATCTCGGACTGAGTCACGCGCAGAAAGCGGTTCAGTAGCCAGTGTGAGAACCATCCCAATATGAAAGCCACAAAAAGAATGATCGCGGTGGCGACGATAAATTCAGTTCTGTTCATCTGTGCTCTCTTCGTTGCTTGTGGACTGTTCGGCCTGTTCTTGGGCCGTATCGGGCGTGGTCTCGGGCGCAGTCGGTTCAGGCTCGATTTGAACCAGCTTAAATTCGATGCGCCGGTTTTCTTCCCGGCCTTTTTCGGTGCCGTTATCTGCAATTGGTTGGGCTTCGCCATAACCAACCGCACTCAGGTTAGATGTCAGAATTCGGCGGGCTAGCAGCGCATTTACAACGGCTTCGGCCCGGCCTTGGCTTAGGGATTGGTTCATAATTTCCCGGCCCTGACTATCGGTGTGCCCGCCCACTTCCATCGCGACATCCGAGCAGCTTTTCATGATCTCAGCAATGCTGTCGATCGAATCCCGTGCTTCATGGTCAATATCGGCCGATGAGGGCGCAAAGGTGATTTGCCGGATGCTGAGAACCTGATTGATCTGTGCGACGCATTCTTCGGGTGTTGGGATGTTTGCCAGTGGATCCAGCTTTTCTTCATAAACGACGGTGATCTGAAAATTGGCGATGGCCCCCAGCTTTTCGGACAACATTCGCGCGATCTCAGCACGTGCATCCGGGTTTCCGGTTGTTCCGCGAATATCGACAACATCCGGCTGGATTACCACAATTCCATTGTTAAGTAACGACAGTGAGGCGAGCGATACAAGCACCCGCGTTGACCATCCATTTGGCAATTCCGGATCCAGCCGCATGGAGCCGGTTACAGCACTGCTGCCAAACTGCGCATGGGCGAAACTTTCGGTGGCAATCCGGGTACGTTCGTCTGAAATGCGGCCACGCAGTTGAACCAGCCCCTCTGGGCTGCGGGTGGCGACAAATTCTGGCGGGCCTTTTTCCGCTCCGGTGCCGTCAATAACGACAGGCTCCGGCAAAATTGTGTGCAATGAAAATACATCCGGCAACGCGGCTTTCAGTTCGCCAGTGATCTTGTCAAAGCTTTCGGGTGCGGCGGTATCCAATGCGACCAAGGTAATATCCGCGTCGCTGAACGTTATCGATCCGCCGCCAAGCTCTGCCAGTTTTTCTATCGCCGTCACGACCGCCAAGTCCCAGTTTGGGCTGGGCACGCCAAGGCCAATGGTGCAGGTTGATTTTCCCTGCAAACCTGCGGCAACTGCGGCGGATAGAATAGTATCGCGGCCCGTTTCGGTATCGGTCGAGCAGGCGTCAAAACGCACACCCTGATCATCCATAAGGAACCTTAAAGTGTAAGGTGTGATAACCGGTCTGGGTGCCGATATGTCTATCGCGACGCGCAGATTATCAGGCACCGATTTTGCCAATTCAGTTTCCAACTGTCGCTTTTCCGCGACGCTGTCGCTGATTGCTTTCAGTTCGACGCTTTCGGTGGCGATCGAGATTTTTGAGCGCGGTAATATGGCCAGTGCTTTCAATCCAAAGGCGACGGCAACGTCCCAACCCTTTGGCGGGGCGAAATCTGCGACATCAAGTAAGTCGGTTACTTTGGCGCCGTCAGCGATGTCGTGAATATTCTTCACCACGGTTTCGCGGTTCATCGAAGCAGGAATCAGCCCTATCAGCGAAATACCATTGTCATTGCGCAGAATTTCAATTGAAAATCTTGGCGGCGCGATAGGTTCTGGGATTGTTACATCCATCATATCGATGACGCGGGCCGCATCGACGACAGTTCCCGCCCCGCTTAATGCGCGAAAACGGGTGGCCTCATCCGGGGCAAACCCGCTGAGGATAACCTGCAAGCCGTCCACGTCGACGGCGACCCAATTGTGGCCGTCCAAGCTTAGAACCCGGCCAACATCGGCCTGTGTTCGCGTCTCAACGACATTGGCCGCATATACGGCTGCCATCATCGCCAAAACACAACCCGTCACCAACGCGATAACCGGGGGCATGATTTTGGCCAGATGCATCAAACTATTCCGATTTGTACTGTGAACGTTATTAGCCCAATTCATAGGCATTGCTGCCCTGCGCCGCAATCACAGGAATAGCGAAATGGCGAGAAACAGCGCAGGTAATAGCCCCGTATTTCGGTTTGCACGAAATAGCATCAGGCAAATTCCGGGACTTTCGGTATTCAGCGCCCGATTTTGCCAGGAAAGATGCCACCCCATCGCCCACGGCCCACCAAGGGCAACGGTCAAGGCCAGCACGTTTCGCCCCGGCGCAAGGGCCATAACAATAGCCAATGCAAGTAGCAAAACTATTGCGACCATAAACCACCGTAGCCAAACGTGAGTATTGCTTCCAAACAAACGCGCGGTCGATTTAACACCTATCAAGGCGTCATCTTCTTTGTCCTGATGTGCATAGATAGTGTCAT
>JAHRVC010000232.1 GCA_019090885.1 Marinosulfonomonas sp. | reverse complement strand
GTAAAGGAAGCGGTGGTCGCCGAGGAAGCCGCAGCCGCTGCGAAAACTGCCGAAGATGCAGCTGCTAAACTGGCACAAGAAGCCCAAGACGCAGCCGCAAAGCTGGCCCAAGAGGCCGAAGATGCTGCCGCTAAACTAGCAAGCGAAGCCCAAGAGGCCGCAGAAAACGCAGCCGATGCGGTGACCGACGCACTAAAAATCGAAAACTTCGATTTGGGCGCGGTGTCACAGCTAGTGGATGGCAGTGGTCTGTCCGGCGTTGAAAAGCTGAGCCTGAAGGGTGCATTGGAAAGTGCAAAGGACGATCCAGAGCTTTTGAAAACCCTGTTAAAACAGGTTCAGTCAGCTTTGGCTCAATAGAATACGCCGCTTAAAATACTAAGCTGCGCCAGTGGTTGGCGCAGCTTTTCCTACCCGTCTTATGGGCGCTTACCCGACAAACGCCTTTTCAACGACGTAATGCGCCGGATCGGAATTGGCACCCTCACGCAGGCCGAACCCTTCAAGAATTTCCTTGATATCTTTGTTCAACCCCATCGAGCCGCAAACCATTGCCCGGTCAACATCAACCGAAATCGGTGGAACACCCAGATCGTCGAATAATTCGCCTGAACGCAACTTGTCTGTGACGCGGCCCATCTTTGGGCTGTCTTCGCGCGTCGTGGTTGGGTAATAGCGCAGCTTGCCGTCGATAAACTCGCCAATCAGCGGATCGTCGGGCAGGCTTTCGACCAACACGCGCCCATATTCCAGCTCGGCCACAGTGCGGCAGGTGTGGGCTAGAATGACCTCGTCGAATTTTTCATAGGTCTCCGGGTCGCGGATTAGCGATGCAAAGGGCGCGATGCCGGTGCCGGTGGCAAACAGATACAGCCGCTTGCCCGGCAACAGCGCGTCATGCACCAGCGTGCCGACGGGTTTGGGGCGCAGAATAATCTCGTCCCCGGCTTTGATATGTTGCAGGCGCGAGGTCAGCGGGCCGTCCTGCACCTTGATCGAATAAAACTCCAATTCGTCATCCCAACTGGGCGAGGCGATGGAATAGGCGCGCAACAAGGGGCGGCCATTGTCGCCCATCAGCCCGATCATCACAAATTCGCCCGAGCGGAAGCGCAGCGATTTTGGCCGGGTGACGCGAAAGGAAAATAACCAGTCGGTCCAGTGTGTTACCTGCGTGACGGTTTGTGCGTCGGGCAGGGTGGGCGCTTTGGGCGCAGGGGCAGTGTTCATGGGTGTTTGATCGTTCATCGTTTCAATACCGGGCGTCTGCCCGGTCCTTATGTAGTGATCTCTTTGTGTCGGGTGAACCCTAAATTACGCCACGCAGGCGCGACTGATAGTCATGGGTCTGCCAGTTGGCGCGGGCGCGCCATTGATCCTGTGGTTGTCGGGCGGCCAGATCGGCGCTGATTTCGACCTCATCAAAGCCAGAGCGGCGCGCCATTGCGTATTGATCCGCGATCACATGACCACGTGCGCGCAGGCGTCCTTTATAGCCCATCAGGCGCAATTGGCGCGCGATGGTAAAGCCGCGACCGTCCGCAAAGCTGGGGAAATCGACGCGGATCAGGGTGACATCGTCAAGTTGCCCGGACAGATTTTCCGGCATCGTATCGCTTGGCAAATCAAGGCCGACGTCCGCTGTCTGCGGCTCAGAAAGTGGTGCGAAACCGCCCGTCCAGTCATCACCGCCAAACCCGTCATCGCTGACGACGACATTGGCGTCCGAAACTTCGGTCTCGTTCCCGCGCACCATTTTACCGTTCACAAAATGAATACCGCATTCTTCTTTCTCGGCCCCACGCCAGCGCCCGGCGCGTGCATCTTCACCCGGTGCGACCCGCGATGTGCAGGGCGCGCAACCAATTGACGGGTAACCGCCAGCCACCAGCGGGTGGCGGGGCAGGCGATTATTGGTGATGTAATCGCTGACATCCTGCGGGGTCCAGTGAACCAGCGGGTTAACCTTGATCCGCTTGCCGTCTTCATCCTCAAAAAACTCCAGCGTCGTGCGATTTTTTCCTTGAAACCGTTTGCGGCCAGTGATCCAGCCGTCAAAGCCGTCCAGTGCCTTTTGCAGCGGCTCGGTTTTGCGCAAGACACAGCAGGCGTCCGGATCGCTGCGGTGCAGATTGCCGCTGTTGTCGCGCGCGAACATCTGGTCCCGGTCGGGCCGGATCACCCGGACATTGTGCAGCCCCAGTTTGTCGGCGACCTCACGTTGATAGATAAGCGTTTCTTCAAACAGCATCTCGGTGTCTAAAAACAGCACCGGCGTGCTGCGATCCATCACGGACAGCATGTGCAACAGCGCCACGGATTCCGCACCAAAGCTGGAGACCATCGCGATTGAGCCAACCATCGGATCGGCCAAGGCGTGTTCCAGAACGGCCGTGGCCGAATGGTGCTTATAGCGCGCGTTCAGATCGGCGACGCGTTCGATGACCGGGGCAAGGGGGGCTTCAAGCGGCATCGGCTTTGTCCTGTGTTGGGTAAAGGGCGGCTTTGAACGGGTCTGCGCCAAGGCGGCGATAGGTTTGCAGAAATGTTTCCTGCGCGTCCGCGCGGATTTCCAGATAGGCCATGATCAGCCGTTCGATGGCCGGAACGATTGCATCATAAGCAAACCCCGGCCCGGCGCGGGTGCCGATGACAGTGTCTTCGGTGCCATCACCACCAAGGGTGATCTGATAGTTTTCAACCCCGGCGCGATCCAGCCCAAGGATGCCGATATGGCCCACATGGTGATGCCCGCAAGCATTGATACAGCCCGAGATTTTGATCTTCAGCGGCCCGATTTCATGTTCCAGTTTCAACTGGTCAAACCGGGTTGCGATTTGTTGGGCCACGGGGATGGAACGCGCCGTTGCCAGCGCGCAATAATCCATTCCGGGGCAGGCGATAATGTCAGAGATCAGCCCGACGTTCGCTGTGGCCAGACCCAGTTTTTTCAGCGCCGCATGAACAACCGGCAGATCGCCTTTGTGCACATGGGGCAGGATCACGTTTTGCTCGTGGCTGATGCGCAGCTCATCATGGCCGTATTTTTCAGCCAGATCGGCCAGCAGGCGCATTTGATCGGAACTGGCGTCCCCCGGCGTTTCGCCGTGTTTTTTCAGCGACACGGTGACGATTGCGTAATCCGGGTTAAAATGTTCGGCCAGATTGGTGTCCGACCAAGCGCGGAAAATCGGATCATATCGTTTAGCAGTCTCAAACGGTTCAATCGCTTTGGTGCTCAATGCGGGCGGGGCGAATTGTTGTTCAATCTCGCGCAAGCGCAACTGATCGGCGCCGGTGTAAGTGGCGCGAATTGCCGCGAACCGTTCATCGACCACCTCGCGCAATTCATCCAGCCCGGTTTCATGCAGGGTGATCTTTATGCGGGCTTTGTATTTATTGTCGCGCCGACCAAGCAAGTTATAGGCGCTGACAATTGCCTCGACATAGGGCAGCAGGTCCGCCTTGGGCAGAAATTCGCACAGCGTCTGGCCCACCATAGGCGTGCGGCCAAGGCCACCACCAACGATCACTTCAAAGCCCGGCTCGCCGTCGCGGGTGGCCATCAACAAGCCAATATCATGGGCGCGGGTGACGGCGCGGTCATTCGGGCTGCCGGTAACGGCGATTTTGAATTTGCGCGGCAGAAACTGAAATTCCGGGTGATCGGTGGACCATTGGCGCAGCAACTCGGCAACCGGGCGCGGGTCTTCGATTTCGTCCGCCGCAGCGCCTGCAAAATGATCGGCCGTGACGTTGCGCACCGTGTTGCCTGAGCTTTGGATCGCGTGCATATCAACTTCTGCCAATGCGTCCAGCATGTCGGGCACATCGCGCAGTTCGGGCCAGTTATACTGGATGTTCTGACGGGTGGTGAAATGGCCGTAACCCTTGTCCCACTTGTCCGCAATCATTGCCAGTTGCCGCATTTTCCCGCTGTTCAGCGTGCCATAAGGAATTGTGACGCGCAGCATGTAGGCGTGCAGTTGCAGATAAAGACCGTTCATCAGGCGCAGCGGCTTAAACTCATCTTCAGTAAGTGATCCGTCAATGCGACGCTCGACCTGAGCGCGGAACTGAGCACAGCGCTCACGGATAAACTCAACATCAAAACTGTCGTAATTATACATTTTCGTCGGCCTCTTGCTTGCCGTGGAGATAGTTTGACGGGCCTTTGGCGCGGAACGCCTCGCGGAAATGAACCGGTTCTGGTCCGCTTGCTCCGGAGCGCGCATCTGCCAGCATTGCACCGACGACATCGCCCTGTGCGGCTGCAAACAACAGGCGGATCTGTGCGTGTGCTTCGTCCTCGATCAACTCGGCCTGCGCGTGATCGCGGCTCCAGCTGTCGTTGGCGCACAGATAGATTACATCGCCCTGCAGCAATGCGTTGGCGGTGACGACTTTGGCGTTGAAGGCTCGGCCCATACTGCCTGTTCCTTTTGGCTGCGGGAATTGAGTGTATCGAAAACTTGTAATTTCTGACTTGAATATAGAACTTTGTTCTGGTTACTTGCTATACGGCGTCAGAAATAAGGACAAATGTTCTGGTCTGGCGGCAACATGATGTGAACGTCCCAGAAAGCAGAGGAAATCAGAATGTCTGTTCGTATTGACGCAGTGGATCGAAAGATCCTGGCAGAATTACAGCGTGACGCCAGCCAGTCGCTTGATGAAATTGCCCGCAAAGTCGGTGCGTCAAAAACCCCGGTCTGGAACCGTATCCGCAAGCTGCGTGACGCCGGTGTGATCGGCCAGCAAACCGTCATTCTGGACCCGGAAGCATTGGGATTTGAGGCCTGTTTTTTCGTGCTGATCCGCACCAGTGAGCATGAGGGAGACTGGCAGGCGGCCTTTCTGAAAGCCCTGAACGAGCGCCCCGAAGTGATGGAGGCGCACCGGCTGGCCGGTGAGATCGACTATATCCTGAAGGTGCGGGTGGCCAATGCGCGCGCCTATGACGAATTCTATCAGGCGCTGATTTCCGAAGTGCGGATCTATAACGTGACGGCATTGCTGTCTATGGAACAGATTAAATCGACGACGATGCTGCCGCTTTGACGCGCAGTTCTTTCAATCCGTGGAAATGGTATTTGTTTGAATAGGTTGGGGTTTGGGCTAAGCGCAGGCCGGGGTGGCGCTGAAACAGGACCGACAAAGCGGCGCGCATTTCAAGCCGGGCCAGCGGCGCACCAATGCAGAAATGGGTGCCGGCACCAAAGCTGACATGGGTTTGCACCGGGCGGAATGGGTCAAACGTATCCGGTGCGCTCCAACGGTCGGGGTCTCGATTGGCAGCGCCCAGCAGGCAGGCCACTTTGGTGCCAGCGGCAATGGTATGGCGGCCAATTTCCACATCCTCATAGGCCCACCTTTGAAACATATGCAGCGGTGGATCGTAGCGCAGGATTTCGTCTACCGTTGCATCAACTTGATCCGGGGTCAGCGCACCTGCGACATTTCCTGATTGCAGCAATGCCGCAATCCCATTTCCTATCGTGTGAACCGTTGCCTCGTGTCCGGCATTAAGCAGCAGGATACAGGTGGTAACCAGCTCATCGGGTGACAGGCGTTTGCCATCCTCTTCGGCCCCAATCAGATGGGTTATCAGGTCATCCGCAGGATGCTGGCGGCGGTATTTCACGACATCGGTAATGAATGTCGAAAATTCGCGCGCGGCGGTTGCTGCCGCAACTTCGTCGGCGTGGGTGCGGCGCGCCTGATACATGCCTACCATTGCGTGGGACCAATTCAGCAATTGATCCGCGTGGTTTTCCGGCACGCCCAGAAGGCGGGCAATGATGATAACGGGGATTGGCGTGGCATAATCGGCGATCACGTCAAAGCCGTCCGGGTTAATGCTGTCCAGCAGGTCATGCGCTATCTGGGTGATCTCAGGTTCAAGTGCCCCGATCCGGCGCGACGTGAACGCTCGCAACACCAAACCACGCAGACGTGTATGGCGCGGCGGTTCCAGTTCCAGCATCGAGTGGTCCTCGATGCGCCAAAAATCCGCCTGATGTTCTGGATGGGGTGTAACCTTGTCGGGCGGCGCTTGCCGTCCAAAGCGCCGGTCCCGCAGAATTGCCCAGACTGCCCCATAAGACAGGGCGCAGGGCAGGTCATATTCCTGCCAGTGAAACATCCCCCCGGCACTTTGGCGCGCCGTTTCGTAAAACGCATAAGGATCTTGCACAAACTGCGGATCGGTGGGGGATTGGGACAGGGAAATCATTTAGATGGGACCCACTTTTGGCAACAATATTGGTGAACCCGGATTTGGGCCGACGGTTCTTATTGCGAGGAATTCAGCCGCCGGGCAATCGCGGAAAGCCAATTTTCGGCCTAAGGCGCGGCAAATTGTGCTTTAGGGGGTGAAAATCCTGTCTCACCCATCAAAAGGCTTGCCGTGGGCGCAACAATTTCGTTTTCTTTCAAACATCGCCCGCAATCGGGCGCCTGTTTAATCTGTAAATACCTGTGGGAGGATACCAATATGAAATTCTTAACCGTTGCGGCCACCGCCGCCGCCCTGACATTGGGTGCGACATCGGCAATGGCCAGCTGTGATGCTGGCGAAATTGTCATCAAGTTCAGCCACGCCACAAATGTGGACAAACACCCAAAGGGCATCGCGGCGGCCTTGTTCATGGAGCGTGTGAACGCCGAAATGAACGGCGTGGCGTGCGTCGAAGTGTTCCCGAACTCGACACTGTATAACGATAATCTGGTGCTGGAAGCCCTGTTGAACGGCGACGTTCAGATGGCGGCACCTTCGCTGTCCAAATTCGAAGCGTTTACCAAACAGTTCCGTATCTTTGACCTGCCGTTTATGTTCAAGAACATCGAAGCCGTGGATGCGTTCCAGACATCTGATTCCGGTCAGGCAATGAAGGCCTCGATGACCCGTCGCGGGTTGCTCGGGCTGGAATTCTGGCACAATGGGCTAAAGCAATTCTCGGCCAACAAGCCGCTGCTGTCACCTTCTGATGCTGCGGGCCTGAAATTCCGGGTTCAGCCATCTGACGTGCTGATTGCACAGATGGAAGCAATTGGTGCTTCGGCACAGCCAATGGCGTTTTCGGAAGTTTATGGTGCGCTGCAAACCGGCGTTGTGGATGGTCAGGAAAACACCTGGTCCAACATCTACGGCAAAAAGTTCTTTGAGGTTCAGGATGGTGTGACCGAAACCAACCACGGCATCGTAGATTATCTCGTGGTGACTTCGGTTGACTGGTGGGAAGGACTTGACGCTCCGGTTCGCGACCAGCTGACAACAATCCTGCGCGAAGTAACTGTTGCACGTAACGGCGAAGCATTTGCCGTTAACGAGTCTGCCCGCCAGTCCATTCTGGACGCAGGTGGCGTAATCCATGAGCATGACGCAGCCGCGCGCCAAGAGTGGGTTGATGCGATGAAGCCGGTCTGGAGCAAGTTTGAGGCCGACGTTGGCGCTGACAACATTGCCGCCGCGCAAGAAATCAACGCATCCATGTAAGGTGCAAACCTAAAAGATAAAATGGCCCGGCATGCGTCGGGCCATTTTTCGATCAGGGAGGGGAAAGAGCATGTCGGGGAACACCCGCTTTGAGCCAAAATCGCCATTTGGCCGCGTTGTCCATTCATTCGAAGAAACCGCAATCGCCGTCCTGATGGGGCTGATGACGCTGGTGACTTTTATCAATGTTGTCCTGCGCTACGGGTTCGACAGCTCACTTATCTGGGGGCTGGAAGTCACGCTGATCCTGTTCGCATGGCTGGTTCTGTTTGGTATCAGCTATGGTTTCAAAATCACCTCGCATCTGGGCGTTGATGCGGTGACGAATATGTTTTCACCGTCCGCGCGCCGGGTTTTTGGGCTTATCGCGGCTGTATGCTGTCTGGTTTATGCGTTTTTGCTGGCCAAAGGGGCGTGGGACTACTGGGCACCCTTTGCGGCATTGCAGCCGACCGATGGGCGCTGGTTCCCAATGGGGTTCACCGAAGGCGTGCGTGACCGCGCGTTTTATGAGACTGATCAGGTGCCGATGCTGGGTATGTTCAGGTTTCTGGAAGACCTGATCAACTACGGTGATGAATATGAAAAACTTCCCCGTGTCATTCCCTACGCAATGCTGCCGGTGGCCGCACTGTTGATGCTGTTTCGGTTGGTGCAGGCCACGCTTGCGATCTGGCGCGGCGATCAGGAAAGCCTGATCGTCAGCCATGAAGCCGAAGAGGCCGTGCAAGAAGCCGCAGCCCTGAACCGCGAGGATTGAGCGCATGACCGTAGTTATACTTTTCACCATGGTGATCGGCCTGCTGCTGATTGGGGTGCCGATCGCGGTTTCGCTTGGCCTGTCGTCGATGGTTTTCCTGCTGGCCTATTCGGACACGTCGCTCGCCAGTATCGCGCAGTCGATGTATCAGGCGATGGCCGGGCATTACACGCTGTTGGCGGTGCCGTTCTTTATTCTTGCCTCGGCTTTCATGTCGACGGGTGGCGTTGCCAGCCGGATCATCCGGTTTTCGATTGCCTGCGTTGGCCACCTGCCGGGCGGTTTGGCGATTGCCGGGGTCTTTGCCTGTATGCTGTTTGCGGCCCTGTCGGGCTCATCCCCTGCAACGGTTGTTGCCATCGGCTCAATCGTGATCGCGGGTATGCGTCAGGTCGGCTACACTAAAGAATTCGCCGCCGGGGTCATTTGCACGGCCGGCACGCTTGGCATTTTGATCCCGCCCTCAATCGTGATGGTGGTCTATGCCTCGGCCACCGATGTGTCGGTCGGGCGGATGTTTCTGGCCGGGGTCATTCCGGGCATGTTGGCGGGGCTGATGCTGATGACGACGATCTATGTGATTGCCCGCATGCGCAATCTGCCCAAAGGTGAGTGGCAGGGTTGGAACGAAGTTTGGCGCTCAGGCCGAGAGGCGGGCTGGGGCCTGTTTCTGATCGTGATTATTCTGGGCGGCATCTATGGCGGTATCTTTACCCCAACCGAAGCCGCGGCTGTGGCGGCAGTCTATGCCTTCCTGATCGCCTGCTTCGTTTACCGCGACATGGGGCCACTGGCGACGGGGCCGGGCGAGGCCAATATCAGCTTCTTGTCGCGCCCCTGGACTGCGCTGACGGCGTTTTTCCACAAAGACACCCGTGACACGCTGTTTGAGGCCGGGAAACTGACAGTGATGTTGATGTTTATCATCGCCAACGCCCTGATCCTGAAGCATGTTCTGACCGATGAGCAGATCCCGCAGATGATCGCGGCCTCGATGCTTGAGGTCGGGTTTGGTGCGGTGATGTTCCTTGTGATTGTCAACGTGATCCTGCTGATCGGCGGTCAGTTTATGGAACCATCAGGCCTGATCGTGATCGTAGCACCACTGGTGTTCCCGATCGCGATTGAGCTGGGGATAGACCCGATCCATCTGGGCATCATCATGGTGGTGAACATGGAAATCGGGATGATCACGCCGCCCGTGGGGCTGAACCTGTTCGTGACATCTGGCGTGGCAGGCATGCCGATGATGGCAGTCGTGCGCGCGGCGTTGCCGTTCCTTGCGATCCTGTTCGTGTTCCTGATTATGGTCACCTACATTCCGGTCATCTCGACGTTCCTGCCGACCTATTTCATGGGGCCGGAGATTATAACGAAGTGATATCGGGGCGGCTTTTCGCCCGGGCCGTGCTTGGCCCGGGCAGCCCTTTGTTAGATCAGTCCATCGCCTTAAAATGGAACTCGCCGCCTTCTTTCAGGCCTGAAGGCCAGCGTGCGGTGATGGTCTTGGTCCGTGTGTAGAACTTAAAGCTATCTGTTCCATGCTGGTTCAGATCGCCAAAGCCCGACTTTTTCCAGCCACCGAAGGTGTGATAGGCCAGCGGCACAGGGATGGGCACGTTGATGCCGATCATGCCGATGTTGATCCGGTTGGCAAAATCGCGCGCGGTGTCGCCATCGCGGGTAAAGATCGCGGTGCCATTGCCGTATTCGTGATCCATCGCGTAAGACAGCGCCTCTTCATAGGTTTTGGCGCGCACCGTAGACAGAACCGGGCCAAAGATTTCTTTCTTGTAGATGTCCATATCCGTGGTCACCCGGTCAAACAGATGCGGGCCAACGAAATAGCCGTCTTCATACCCCTGCAGGCTGAAACCGCGCCCGTCCACAACCAGTTCGGCGCCCTGATCTATGCCGGTTTGCACCAGGTTTTCGATGTTGGCCTTGGCAGCTGCGGTAACAACGGGCCCATAATCCACCTCATCGCCGCCAGTGTAGGGGCCGACCTTCAGCTTTTCGACGCGCGGGATCAGTTTTTCGATCAGCCGGTCGGCGGTTTCTTCGCCCACAGGAACAGCCACTGAAATCGCCATGCAGCGCTCGCCTGCTGCGCCGTAACCCGCGCCAACCAGCGCGTCTGCCGCCTGATCCAGATCGGCGTCCGGCATGATGATCATGTGGTTTTTGGCACCGCCAAAACACTGCACCCGTTTGCCGTTCGCACAGCCGCGTGAATAGATGTATTCAGCAATCGGGGTCGAGCCGACAAAGCCAACCGCCTGCACGGTTTCATTGTCCAGTATCGCGTCGACCGCTTCCTTGTCACCATTCACGACCTGCAAAACGCC
>JAHRVC010000231.1 GCA_019090885.1 Marinosulfonomonas sp. | reverse complement strand
TGGAATAATCGATGAGATTGGCGAAGAAGCATCCAAACTGTGGGGCGTAAAGCCGGGGGACCGGGTTGCCGTTGAACCGCTTATTCCCTGTGGGCATTGCGATAGCTGTGTTTCGGGCGCGCGTAATTCCTGCCCGAACTGGGAATCTTATGGCTTCACGTCCACGCTGCAGGAACCGGGCATTCTTGGGGGGTATGCGGATTATATGTATCTTCGCCCCGACACGATATTGCACAAAGTTAACCCAAATATTGCGCCCGAAGTGGCGGCCTGGTTCAACCCAATGGGTGCAGGTGTTCGCTGGGCGGTAACAGCGCCTTCGTTGAAAATGGGCGACACGATTGTGATCCTTGGCTCAGGCCAACGCGGCATTGCTTCGGTGATCGCCGCCAAAGCAGCCGGTGCCGGTAAGATCATTGTCACCGACGTTGCCCGCGCGGCCCACAAACTGGATCTGGCCCGTTCATTTGGTGCCGACCATGCAATTGTAGCGGACGAAGAAAATACGGTTGAACAAGTGGCCCGGATTACCAATGGGCGCGGGGCCGATGTTGTGCTGGACGTCAGCACCGCAACCCAACCGATTGTCGATGCCGTTGATATTGTTCGTAGCGGCGGAACGATCATTCTTGCGGGCATGAAGGGCAATAATATGACCAGCTTGATGACCGACAAGATCGTTCTGCGCGCTATTCGGCTGCAAGGCGTGCTGACGGTTGATACGGAATCCTACATAACGGCGATCAAACTGGTCGAGAAACACTATCGCTCGCTGGCACGCGTCGGCACCCAGACATTTGGGCTGGACCGCGCCGAAGATGCCATCGCCAGACTGGCCGGCTGGGACAACAAACCACCCGCAACCCACGTTGTTTTACGGCCAAACACATGAACAAGCATACGAACCCATTCCCCGAGGAAGCGGAGGAAGAATTCGGGCAGCAGTATAAACACGTGCGCGCGATCGAGCGCGGACTGGCCATTTTGGATGCTGTCGCGCGAAACACAAATTCATCCGCCGCTCAGATCAGTGCCTATAGTGGCGTGCCCAGGACAACGGTCTACAGAATATTAGAAACGCTGGAAAACCTTGGCTATGTCCGGCGCAATGACGAGGGGCGGATTTTTTATCTGACATCAAAAATCCGTATGTTGGCATCAAATGTCGACAGCGCCAGCCAACTGGGCGAAATTGCTTTTCCAATTATGGAAGAACTGGTTCAGGATGTCCTGTGGCCAAGCAGTCTGACGATTATTGATCATGATGCGATGCGGATCGTGGAGACCACGCATCACCTTAGCCCGTATTCAGTGCATCGAAATGCCGTTGGAACCAGAATACCGCTTTTAACAACGGCGCTTGGCCGGGCTTATCTTTGTTTTTGTGGCGAAGCAGAGCGGCTCGCCCTGCTGGAAAATGTCCGCGGGCTTTATGATGTGCCAACCATGTCCCGCCATCTAGAGCGGCTTTTGCACTTACAACAAACCACCCGAAAAAACGGGTATGCATCTAGCAACGGCGAGACTGATCCACGCTTTGCAAGTTTTGCGTTACCGATCCGAAAATCGGGGAACGTTATTGCTTCGATGAATATGATATTCTTCCGCAAAACGATGAAGTTAGAGGCCGCTTTGGAGCAGTATCTTCCAGCACTCAATAATGTCGTCGACAAAATTGAAAAAGAGATCGCGGGACGGCCTGTCGAATTTGAAAACCATGTGCCGCGCAAACAATCCTCGCGCGCCAGAAGCGCGGGAAATCTACCTGAGATCCGTGATCGGGCCGAAACCACGTTGCCAACCGAACATTAACAACGCCGCGAACCCGAAAATCAGGCAGTCGGGGGCTAATGGCACCCCAATCCATCTGGTGGCGGCTAGGTTTAGATTTCTACGGTAACTGGGTTGTATTCGAACAGCCCGCGTTGGATCGGACCACGGCCGGGGCTGAACTTGTCCCCCTTCATCACGTCCCCTTGCAGGGCATAGGCCTGTTCACGTGAAGCCATCTGAACGCCATTTCCGCGGGCCTTACGCGCCGTTTCGTAGGCGGCAAGTGCTTCGTGAACATCCGAGTATTTATGAAAACAGCGCCCAAGAACCATTCCGTCCTCGATCGCAATACACGCTCCTTGCCCAAGAAAGGGCGTCACAGGATGTGCAGCATCGCCAAGTGTCGCGACGCGCCCTTTAACCCATTCAGGCATCGGGTCGCGATCACGCAGGCCCCATTTGAACAGGTTTCCGGAAGGTATTTTCCCAATTAATTCTTTCACATATGGGTGAAAATCTGAATACAGATTTTGAAATTCTGAAATTTCCGCCGGGATTGCCCAACCCTCGTCCTGCCATTTTTGCTCGCGCGCAATACCGATGACGTTTAAAATTTCATCGCGACGGATGTAATATTGCAGGAACATCCGTCCGGGCCCAATATAAAGCCTCTTATCCTGATTATCGAGCATATCATTGACGTCTTTGGCCGGGATCAATGCCCGAAAAGCCACCTGCCCCGTGTAATTCACATCCTCGTGGCCGAAAACACTGCTGCGCACGGCAGACGCATTTCCATCGCTTCCAATCACAATATCGCCGGTGTAGGATTTTCCGTTCTTGAAGGTTGCTGTAGCAGAATTGCTGTCCTGGGTTACTTCCGTGCAGGCATGGTTAAGGAAAACGCAATCCGGATCATTTTTCACAACAGCTTTTTTCAATTCGTCATGAAGATCGGCCCGATGCGCCTGAAAATAGGCAGCACCAAATTTCTCTTCCAGATCAGCCCCGGACGGACGGACCTCAAGAACCTCACCGGTCGCATAGTGGCGCGTATAAGTTTCGCCGGGACTGCTTCCCAATGCGCGTATAGCGTCCCCTACACCTAGATAGTTTAGCGCGTGATTTGCGTTGGGTGTAACGACAACGCCAGCACCAATTTCTTTTAGTTCCGGGGCTTGTTCAAATACCTGAACCTGAAAGCCGAATTTCTGCAGTGAAAGGGCCGCCGTCAAACCGCCGATCCCCGCTCCAACAATCAAAATTTTGGGTGGCATTGAAAAGCCCCTTTTTGAATCTGCGTCACCAATGGTCTGGACGCATAGATTGGTTGATTTCGTTGGGTCGATGGCATCACAGAGCATTTCCAATATCAACGGGTTCTGCCCAGTGCGTCCGCGTGGTGGACGCGAGATTTTCGGCGTCCCACAAGGGACTCTGCGTCTTCCACGGCCTTGCCGCTAAACCGGCGCGCCTGCCTGACGCTATCAAGACTTGCAGACAGCTCAGTGCCCGAAATAATACGTGGCTTGACAAGGTCACGATTCAAACAAATGATTAAAACATGAATTTGAATCGGCTGCCCAAGTCAAAAACCGTTACGCGGGACCGTATCCTTGGGGTCGCAGAAACCCTATTTGCGACCAAAGGAATAAACGGCGTAACGACGCGCGTCCTAGCCGAAACGGCCGGTGTGAACATGGCAGCGGTGAACTATCATTTTGGCAATAAAGATAACCTGACGATCGAGGTTTTCCGCGATGTTGCCCGACGAACGGCAAAACGGCGGCTTGATAGCCTGCACGCGATTGAACGGGCGGCAAAAGAACAGGGCCGCAACCCGGAACTTGAAGAAATCATTGAGGCATTTGTCGATGCTTATGTGAATGAAGACGACTCGCGCAGTGGTATTTTACTGGCCCATCTTGTGCTTAAACATCGGGTCAATCCGACCGAATGGACAAGGGCCGTTGTGCGGGACGAGCTGGATGATCTGGCCCTGCGATATGTTGGCGCATTGCAACTGGCGGCCCCACATCTGAGCGAAAAAGCGGTTCACTGGCGCTATCATCTGATGGTGGGTGCCATTTTGGTAACGCTAAGCGACGATGGCCCACAAAGCCGGATGGACCGCTTGTCAGGCGGGCTTTGCTCACCTTCGGACCGGTTGGAATTTCGCCGGGAACTTGTTTCGTTCCTAACCAGTTCTTTTTCAAGCGGGCCATCAAAAAGACGATAGAGAATATTTTTGCACCACGCCGCCATCTTTGGCGGAACATTATGGACATCAGGGAGGATGACATGAAAACTTTAAAAATTGCCGGAATTGTCGGCACCATAATCGCACTGGCAGCGCCCGTGCAGGCCGAGACTTTCAATTTCACAATCGTCGCGGGCCACCCGCCGCTGACAAAGGGCGTCGCCGGAATTCGGGATTTCTTTATTCCCGAGGTCACAAAGCGGCTTGCCGCAGACGGCAAACACACAATCAACTGGACCGAGGCCTATGCCGGTTCCGTCGCCGATTATCGCGGTGTTCTGGAAGCTGTGGAAAGCGGTTTGGGCGAATTTGGCTATGTGCCGCATTTGTTTGAAGGCGACAAGCTGCCGCTAGAGCAGATCACCTATATCACGCCGTTTGGCACCAGCGATCTGCGCACCATGCTTGGTGTGATCGAGAAGCTTCATGCGGCTATTCCAGCCATGGGCGAAGGCTGGGCCAAGAACAACCAAATGGTCTTGGCGACAGTCGGGATCGACGACTATCACTTTGTAACCAAAGAACCAGTTGCCGGCCCCGATGATCTGGCTGAGCGCAAAATCGGCACAGCCGGTCTTGCAGTTAACTGGCTGCGCGGCAGCGACGCTGTGCCGATTACGGGTGCACTGCCAACGTTCTATAATTCCATGTCCACCGGCCTTATCGACGGTGTGATGACGTTTGAGTCTGCCGTTGCACCGTATAAATTCTATGAAGTCGCTTCGCATGTTACCAAGATCAGTTTCGGCGCTAAATATGGCTCGGCTCTGACGGTAAATCTGGACACATGGGCCAGCCTGCCGGACGACGTAAAGGCGATTATTCTGGACGTTTCCAAGGAATACCGGGCACGCACAGCGGCGTCATATTTCGCCGCAGGTCAGGCAAGCCTTGAGGTCGCAAAGGCCAACGGCGCGACGGTTACCGAGTTCTCGCAAGAACAGCGTCAGGCATTTGCAGCCAAGATGCCAAACATCGCCATGGAATGGGCGGAAAAGCTGGACGCACAGGGCCTGCCGGGAACCGAAGTTCTGAACACTTACATGCGCCTTTCCAAAGAAGCAGGCATCGAGTTTGCTCGCGACTGGTCTGTTAAATGACCACTGAAACGTCTAATGCACCGCCAATATTTGGCGGTGCATTTCATACTTGGGCGATGCGGCTGGCGCTGTTTCTGGCGGTTTTAGGCGGCGCAGGAACCGTCGGGATCATGATCATAATAAACGCCGACGTTGTTGGGCGCGGACTGTTTTCTACACCGGTTCCCGCAACCGCTGAAATCGTCAGCGCCTCTATCGTTGCGATAATCTATCTGCAGTTGCCCTATGCCACAGCAACGAACCGTAATATCCGTTCTGACATGCTGCTAGGCCGTCTGCATGCCAAATCTCAGCGCTATTCCGATGCCCTAAATCTGGTCCACCATGCGGTGGGAACGATCATGTTGGCTATCCTGCTGCGCTACATCTGGCCGGAAATCATCAACGCCTACGAAGACCTCGAAACGATTGGTCTATACGGCGTGTTTACGATGCCACGCTGGCCGTTCGTTGCGGTTGCAGTGTTGGGATGCACGGTAACATTTGGACATTTTCTGCTGCTAACACTCGGTTATGCGAACCGACTGTTCAATCCCGGAGCAAATTCATGAGTGGCGTCGAAATCGGGATCGGCTCAATCATCGCTATATTGGTGCTGATCCAACTTGGAATGCATGTGGCGATCGCCCTGATGACGGTGTCATTTTTTGGCGTAGTGTTGGTTAAAGGCAAATTTACTATTGCTGGCGTGCTGCTGTCGCAAGCCGGGCTGGATGGTGTTGCGCGCTATTCTTTTGGGGTTATCCCGCTGTTTGTGCTGATGGGCGTTCTGGTTGGCGTCTCGGGTCTGGGGCGCGATGTTTTTGATGTGGCCGGGCAGTTATTCCGCCGCTTCAAGGGCGGGCTGGGCATTGCCACTGTTTTTGCAAATGCGGTCTTTGCCGCCGTTAACGGCACGTCAATTGCTTCGGCCTCGGTATTCACCAAAGTCGCCGTGCCAGAGCTGGTGCGTCAGGGCTATACCCCGCGCTTTTCTGTTGGAGTTGTCGCTGGTTCTTCGGTGCTGGGCATGCTTATCCCGCCGTCGTTGCTGCTGATCCTGTTTGGTATCATCGCCGAGGTGTCGATAGGGGATCTGTTCACCGCCGGGATCATTCCCGGTCTGGTTCTGGCGTTCTTCTTTTGCGTCGCGATCCTGCTGATGGCCCGTTTTGCGCCCGGTTTCACCGGCGTCGCAAATGGTGCGGATATTGCACATATTTCCCGTCGTGACATGATTTTAAAGTCTGCACCTATTTCGATCCTGATCATATTGGTGTTGGGTGGCATCTACGGCGGCTTTTTCACCCCCACCGAAGCTGGCGGCGTCGGTGCCTTGGGTGCTTTGATAATCGCACAGGTCAAAGGCCGGTTAAGCTTGCGTGAACTTGGGCGAATATTGCTGGAAACAGGTCAAGTCACCGCATCGATCACCTTTCTTATCATCGCGGCGCATATGTATTCACGCCTACTGGCGCTGACCGGATTGCCCAATGCAATGTCGGGGTTGTTGGAAGCCTATAATCTGGGATTGTTTGGCATCCTGACCTGCTATCTGATTGCCATAATCCTGTTGGGCACGATCCTGGACAGTTCATCAATCCTGCTGATCATTTTGCCACTGATCCTGCCGGTCATTGCACCTTTTGACGTCAACATTATCTGGTTCGGAATTGTCACAATCATCGCCGTGGAGGTCGGCCTGCTCACGCCCCCCTTGGGTGTCGCCTGCTTTGTTATCAAGGCAAATCTTGATGATGAAAACATCACCCTAAACGACATTTTTGCCGGGGCTGCCCCATTCGCACTGATCATGGTTGGCATGGTCGCGCTGGTCCTTGCTGTGCCTAGCCTCGCGCTGGCCTTTTTGTAAATTTGGAACGGAGAAAACGATGTATTCACATGTAAAACGTGAAGTTGAGGAACTTGGAAACGGGCTCTATGCCTATGTGCAGGGCGACGGTTCATGGGGGTGGAGCAACAGCGGGCTGATCGAATCTGAAGGCGAGTGTCTATTGGTGGACACGCTTTTTACCGGTCGTCTGACCAGCGACATGCTGGCAGCCTACCGCCATGCGGTACCGGCGTCCGAAAAGATCGACATTCTGGTCAACACGCATGCCAACGGCGATCATACATTTGGCAACCATCTGGTAAAGGGCGCGCGGATTATTGGCTCGACAGCTTGCGCCGATGAGATGGAAGAACGCACCGCCGAAGAATTTGCCGACATGATGAAAAACTGGCGGGAAAATGGCCGGTTGGGTGATTTCATGCATGAAACTATGGGCGTAAATTTCGATTTTTCCGACGTGAAACATGTGCCACCGACCGAACTTTTTGACGGGCGCAAGGATCTGAGCATTGGCGGGCGCAAGGTTGAACTGCACGAAGTCGGGCCAGCACACACCCGCGGCGATATCCTTGTGCATGTGCCGGATGCAAAAACCGTGTTCACAGGCGATATTCTGTTTTCCGGTGGCCACCCGATCATGTGGGCCGGGCCGATCGGCAACTGGATTGACGCCTGCGAATTGATCCTGACATGGGATGTGGATGTTGTGGTGCCGGGTCATGGACCAGTTGGCGACAAGGCCGCCGTACGTGGCTTACGGGATTATTTCACCCATATCCGCGACGAAACAGCCTTGCGCTACAAAGCCGGCCTGCCGTGGGACGAAGCGGCCTTTGATGTGGGCTATGCGGAATTTGACAGCTGGATGGACCGTGAACGCGTCGTGGCCAATGTGGCGGCTGTCTATGGCGAGTTGTCGGGCGGGAAAATCCAGCCAACGATGGAAGAGATCATGAACCAGATGCTGCGCTATCGCCACGGTGCAGAGTGCCCGCATGACGCGCCTTGTGCCTGCCATTCACGGAAAGCCTGAGCGGGCTTCAGACAATCATTAACGACAGGGGGACACTGCAATGAAACTTGTAACTTTTGAACGCTCTGAGGGCGCGCCACTGGAAATCGGTGCGGTTGAGGGCAATGAAATCGTCATTCTCGATCCTGCGAGCAACCCGGCTTTCGCGTCGATGCTGGACCTGATCCAAGGCGGCGACGCAGCGCTGGAAGCAGCGCGTTCAGCCATGTCCGATGGCACTCGCATTCAGCTTGATCAGGTGCGCTTGCGTGCACCGCTTCCCGTCCCGGTACAGATGCGCGATGCGCTGACCTTTGAAAAGCACCTGCGTCAGGCGCGCGCCAACCGCTATATTTTCAACCCGGAACTGAAGCCCGGAAAACCCGAAGATACCCCCATTCCGCAGGTTTGGTATGACCAGCCGGTTTACTACAAGGGCAACCGGTTTTCGGTGTCTGGCCCGGAGGATCAGATTATCTGGCCCAAGGGTGAAACCCATTTGGATTATGAACTTGAACTTGGCATGGTCCTTGGCAAAGGCGGCACCGACATCGCTGCGGCCGATGCAAATGACCATGTGTTCGGCTTTCTGATTTTCAATGATTTCAGTGCGCGGGATCATCAAATGGCCGAAAGCGCCGTGGGCCTTGGGCCCGCCAAGGGTAAGGATTTCAGAACCGCCAATGCAATGGGGCCATGGCTGGTAACAAAAGACGAAATCGGCGATGGCAGCGGGCTAACGATGGTTGCCCGGATCAATGGTGAAGAATGGTCACGCGGAAATTCCGCTGAGATGCACCATTCATTCGCACGGATTATCGAACATGTGTCGCGCGATGAGGTGCTTTATCCCGGTGAATTCTTTGGATCGGGAACCGTCGGTGGCGGTTGCGGGCTGGAACTGGGGCGGTTTCTTAGCCCCGGCGACGTAGTGGAACTGGAAATCGAGGGCCTTGGCGTATTGCGCAGTTATATTGCGCCGGAACGGCGCTGAAACGGCGGGGCAAGTTCAGCCAGCGCCCGGCGTTTCCATGCGCAGGGTGCTGGAATAACTGAATTGCGCGCCGGGGTGCAGATTTACGGCCACCTCAAAAATCTCGCCCCGGCCCGACAGGTATTTACGCACCACCCGTAACCCGGGTGAGCCGGGCGCAACATTCAGCAATTGGGCGGCGGTGCCTTCGATCAGGACCGCGCTGACTTGCTGTCTGATCTCGGCGACCGATATTCCATATTCCTGCTCGATCATCGCATAAATCGGTAAATCCGGCTTTGACAAATCACGCAAAGCGCCCCGATAGGCCCGCGCCACATAGACATCCGTAATGGCCACGGGCGATGCGGCCCCTTTTAGGTATCGCGCACCGGAATTATGCTGCCAGACCTGTCCGGGCTTACATTCCAAAAGTTCGGCAAGTGCTGCGTCCGCGACCAGTTCTTCGCTTTTGGAAATTTCCAGCCGGACATCGCGGACATATTCAAACAGATCCGAAATCCCCTCGCTCGTTTGAACGTATCGGGCCTCGGGAACGGCCGCGCGAACCCGCGTCCCAACCCCGGCCTGCGCTGCCACCAAGCCCATATCGCTTAAACGTCGCAATGCTTCGCGCACGGTCGAGCGGCTGACGTTGAATTGCACACAAAGCGCGTGCTCGGTCGGTAGCAGATCGCCGACGCCGTATCGCCCGTCCGAGATATCCTCGATCAGGGACTGCGCCAGCATCGCGTAACGCGGCTGGCCGGGGGCCCGCAGTGAGCGGGTCATATCGTTCCGCTGGCTTTCAATTGCGCGATCCATTCTTCGTCATCGCTTATATCGCGCATTACCGCGTCCGTGTCTGCCCCAAGGCGCGGCGCGGGGTTTGCTGGCGAGGGTTCGCCAGACCAACGGATAGGACAGGCCAGCGTCTTGATCGTGCCGCGAACCGGATGCGGGGTTTCGGTGATGACCTGATGTTCGGTGGCAAAATCGCTGTCGAGCGCGGCGGCGACGTCATAGACTGGTGCTGCGGGCACTTTGCCACCAAATCGCGCCAGCCAATCGGCGGTATCGCGGGTGCTTAGCACTGCGTCCAGTTCGCGTGTCAGCTCATCCCGGTTTTCCAGTCGAGCGTTGAAATCACAAAAGCGCTTATCCGTTTCCCAATCGGGGCGATCAATCATTCCGGCCAGCACGCCCCAGAATTTTTCCTTGTTGCACATGATGAAAATCCAGCCGTCGCGGGTGCGATAAAGCTGGCTGGGGGTTAGTGACGGGTGTGCTGAACGCGGTGAACGTTCGGTTTTCACCCCATCGTTCAGATACCACGTGCCCAAATAGTTAATGTTGTGCATCGCCACGTCATACAGGCTGACATCAATGTCGCGCCCCTGCCCGGTCGCGCGCGCCCCCAGCACCGCCGACACCAACGCAAGTGCCGCCGTGGTGCCGGTCATCATATCAACGATCGACATGCCAAAACGCGACGGGGGGCCGTCCGGTTCGCCAGTGACGGACAAATACCCCGCCTCGGCCTGCATCAGATAGTCATATCCGGGCCATGATTTGCGCGATCCCGTGCGCCCATAGGCCGACAAATGAGCACAAACCAGCTTGGGGTTAACGTCTTTTAACGCCTCATAGGTCAGGCCAAGCTTTTCCGGCAGATCGCCGCGAAGATTGTCAAAGATCGCATCCGCCGTTGCGGCCAGAGCGCGAAAAACCTCCATCGCGCCGGGGGCTTTCAGATCCAGCGTCATACTTTTTTTGTTACGATTGAATGACTGAAAAAAATGGCTGTCGCCTTTTTCAAAGAAATACGGCCCAATGCTGCGCCCGACTTCGCCACCATCGGCGGGGTTTTCGATCTTAATGATTTCCGCGCCCATATCGGCCAGATGCTGGGTGCCGAACGGACCGGCGCCGTATTGTTCCAGCGTGATGATGCGCAGGCCTTCCAATGGCAGGGTCATGCGGGGTTCCTTTCGATCAATTGTTTGGCAATGATCATGCGCTGCATCTCATTGGTGCCCTCACCGATCAGCAAAAGTGGCGCATCGCGATAAAGACGCTCGACGTTGTATTCCTGCGAATAGCCGTTGCCGCCATGGATGCGCATCGATTCCAGCGAATTTTCAGCCGCCGCTTCGGTGGCGAAATACTTGGCCATCCCGGCCTCCATGTCGCAGCGTTCGCCAAGATCATAGGCGCGGGCAGCGCTTTCGACCAAAAGGCGCGCAGCCTCGCAGCGGGTTGCCATTTCGCCCAACTTCAACTGGATCGCCTGATGCTCGCAAATCGGCTTGCCGAAGGTCTTGCGCATCTGCGAATAGGTGATCGCTTCGTCCAGAGCAGCGCGGGCCACCCCAACACCGCGTGCGGCCACATTGATGCGACCCAGTTCCAGCCCGGACAGGATTTGTTGCAAGCCGCGCCCCTCGACACGCCCGACCAGCCGGTCAACCGGCACCCGGTAATCCTTGAACGCCAGTTCGCAGGTATCAATGCCGCGATAGCCCAGCTTTTTATGTTTGCTCACCACCTCAAAGCCGGGGCCTTTTTCGGCGATCAGCAGGCTCATACCCTTATGTCTTGGCGTCGCTGTCGGATCAGTTTTGACCAGTAGCGCGATGCAGTTTCCGT
>JAHRVC010000230.1 GCA_019090885.1 Marinosulfonomonas sp. | reverse complement strand
TCATCGTCCACTCCTCAGTGGTTACGATGAGCCAGAAACACTCCCTTATCAAATCAAGCTATTTGGACCCATAGGCGCTGATCCCGGACAGCCTTGTCCCAGATAGTGATCAAGGCGTCGGTGTCTTCGGTTTTGTATTTACGGATCACTGACTTACTTTCTGTTTCATTAGCTTATCTTGCTTGTAATGGATATCGGGCAGTTGAACAAAGTGCGGATATTGCGCTTGATCAAATTGTTCCATGGCAATGACGGAAAACTGCGCAGGAAGTCCGAACCTGAGCCTTTTTTCGCGCGCCGCAGCGTCCGCAACGATAGCAGCGGTAGACCGGACCGAAAGTAGCTGCGTGCGCGTTTGGGTTCACCCTTTATAAGGGCATCCAACACAGCTTGGGTTGCAGTCGGGTTGCTCCATTCTGCACGGAACATATCCGAACATCGGCTCGCTTGAGGGACTTAATGCACTGTATGCCAGTAAACCCACCACCAACCACAGCGACATGATGGCGATCATCAGACTTGTTGAGACCTGCTTGGGTCATGGTGCAATTTCTCCAACATGGTCTGAACCGTCCGTTATGTCCGCCAGCAGCCAGACCATGCGATCGAGAAACCAAAGCTTTGCACCCACCGTTATGACAAGCCCGGCCATCGCCCATCCTGGGTCAAGATGCCAAAGTCCATAAGCGAGGACGATGACCCCGATCACGGCCGCGATATTGAGGTTCCGGCTGACCCTCGCATGATGGTGCGGGATCGGATGGGAACTGCTTGCTAACCAAACCCGCTCACCTAAAACCGCTCTGGTCATCCATGCATGATCATTTGGCGGCGGCCCAAACAGGCGCGGGTTGATCCATGTCCAGACCAGAACCGCTAAGATAAGCCAAAGCGCACCCCAACCAAGCCAAACACGGCTCCAAATTGCGAGGCTGAGTAGCGGCAGGATTGGCATGCGCGTCCATCCACTCCATGGGTTTGCGTGTTTGGCCCATGTGGCATCATCCATGCCCATGAATCGTTCGGTTAGCTTTGCAAGCTCCATACCTTTTCTCCTTTCAAGGATGCCGCACGCTTGTCTTTGCGGGCTTCAGTGACAACAATCGCAATACCCCATAGCCCGGTGATCAATGGTGCCAGCGCAGTCCACATTCCTGGAAAATAATCATATCCTCCACCGTGCAAGATGGCCTCACGCACCGGAAAGATCAGCAGATGCGTAGGCTCTCCAAGCAGCATGCCCGTGAAAATGAAACATGACACGAAACCACCTAGCGGATTCCGTCGAGCGATCGCGTAAGCGCCGAAAATCCAGACGACAGGGAAGAAGAAGCCGATGGTCCACAGAAATTGGTCTGAGGTCCAGACGCCGGCCGTAATTCCGGCAATCATGGGACCGAACTCAAATACTTGTTCTTCCACAATATGCAGCATCAACATAGCTGCGGTCACGAGGTATGGCGGAAGCAGTAAGGCCGGGTCGGTAGGATGATTAAAACTGGTGAACAACCAAAAGACGATGCCGCAGCCTAGAGCGCAGAAACCAATGATTAATGTGGGTAGTAAGCCAGCGGTATGGAAAAGATGCGTGGTGAAGCCTACTGATATTGTTGCAGCGATGATGAAGTAAATGATGTTTTTCGTGGTCATGATAAGGCTCTCCGACGTGACTGGCTAAGTGTGAATCGCAAGGATGACAAAGCGAGAATGAAGACAACGATGCCGCTGGCCATGCCGGGCACCCAAAACGGTGCTGTCTCGGAAAGTAGCGGTATCGCTAGATGGCTGATCGGGAACATCAAACTCCACACGGCGAGCAATAAGATAACGAAGCCACCTACACGGACATGGTAGAATGCCATAGCGCCGCCAAGCAGCCAAATCACCGTGGTGCTCAATGATAATGACAGTGCAAGGCTTGCACCCGTGATGATGTTTGGTGGCTGTACAAGATTGGGAAATGACGTGACCACGACATCCGCATACCCGCCTCCAAACTGCTCCGCGCCATGAACAAGCAGTGCTATGATCAAGAGAATATGGCCGGGTAAGGCGCGGCGGCTAATTGGGGTGGCGTAGCCAACCCTCAGCCAGAGAACAAAAGCGATCGTGGCCGAGAGCGTTGAAATGACAGCCAGCCAGATTCCAAGATAGATGAAGACCGCCAGCAAGAGCGTAAGCGTAAGGGTTACAACCGCGACTATCGAGACCCACGGCGGTGGGTGAAATGCGATCACATCGTCATTCATGTGAGAGTCAAAGATAAATTTGAACATGCCACGTATTCCTATATAATTGCAATATACAACTAATTCTGAATCTGTGTATTGTCAATCTAATTGCATAGTGCAATTATCTACCATCAAAAGAGGGGCTTGTAATGAACTACGAAGAGATACTCCTGTTCTGGGTGAACCGGCTTAGCTTCCTGTCCCGCAGAGAAATACAATCGCGCTTTGCCGCCGCCGGAGAGCCTATCGCCGCCGAAGAATGGGCGGCGCTTCTCATGCTATGGCAAAAAGATGGGCTCGCTCCGAGTGAAATTGCAGATGCAACAACCCGCAACAGAGCGACCACAACAAGGCTGCTCGAACGCATGGAAAAGAAGGGGCTGATAATGCGCAACGCCGGCAAAACGGACGGTCGGCGGGTTGTTGTATCGCTTACTGATCGTGGCCACGCAATAAAAGAGGTTTTGATTCCGATTGCCACGAATTTTGTCGCCGAGGTCACTGAAACAGTCAGCCAAGGCGATCTCGAAGTGACAATGAAGACGCTCAAGACGGTATCTGCGCGCATTATGATGATAGACGGCTAAGAACGCCCTTGAGTTGTATCGGCAGACCGCAAGCTGATCATCGGGTACACTTGACGCCTCCGACTTTCCTTTCGGTTTGGCATTTTTCATCAACACAAAGTTCAATTTTACCCTTTACATTTAGTTCGATATCGCCCTATATACTGCGATATCGAACTAAATGGAATCGTACAATGACACTTTCAAGACGTAAAATGATTGGCTTAATCGGCGGTGGCGTTGTGCTGGCCGCGACTGCTTCGGCTGGCGGTTTTCTGGCAACGCGTCGCCCGACCCGCGCACTTGCCCCGTGGGCGTCAGCCGGACACTATACTGAACCTAGGATGCGCGCGCTTTCCTACGCGATCCTTGCACCCAATCCACATAACAGGCAGCCATGGGTCGCCGAATTGCAGGGAGATGACCTGCTGATCATTCACCGTGACAAGGCACGCAACCTGCCAGATACAGACCCGTTTGACCGTCAGATGACCATCGGCATGGGGTGTTTTCTGGAACTATTGCGCCTTGCCGCTGCTGACGATGGCTTTGCGTTACACACCGATCTCTTCCCAGAGGATGATGATGGACCTGTTGCCGCGATCCAGCTTGTCGAGGGCGGCATCAAAGATCCGCTGTTTGCCCATGTGTTAGATCGCCATACGAACCGACTTGGCTATGAAAATCGCCCGGTTGAGGCTGACGCGCTGACGGCCCTAGCCGAATTTGCCACGATCAAGAGTAGTCAGGCCGATGTTTCTGCCCTGCGAACCCTGACGTGGGCGGCAATGGAGATCGAGATGACAACCACCCATATCATGAAAGAAAGCGTTGATCTGATGCGGCTAGGCAAAGCCGAGATTGAAGCAAACCCCGATGGTATAGCGCTGGGCGGACCATTTCTGGAAAGCCTGAAACTCATGGGCATGTTGCGCCGCGAAGATCAGCTTGATCCAACCAGCACTGGTTTCAAACAAGCGCGCGACATGATCCAGAAGGCGATGAACGCCACCAATGCCTACAGCGTGATCACCAGCACTGGCAACACACGGGTTGATCAGATCAATGCAGGACGGGACTGGATACGGTTTCATCTCGCAGCAACAGGGTTGGGGTTATCGGTGCAGCCTGTCAGTCAGGCCTTGCAAGAATATCCAGAAATGTCTGCACACTATGCACAGGTCCACGAATTTCTTGCAGCACCCGGAGAAACAGTTCAAATGCTTGGGCGATTGGGATACGGTCCCGCAATTGATGCCAGCCCCCGCTGGTCACTGGAGACGCGTATCGCCCATGGTTAATGACAAACCTGATCCCTATTTCGCATTGATGTACGAAGTGGGGATCATCAATCAAATCAGCACGGCGTTCCTTGAGGCGCGCCTGCCAAGCGGCCTTTTGGTGTCCCATTTCGGTGTGGTCAGCCATTTGATCCGGGTTCGCGATGGCGCCACCCCGTTGGAGCTCTCACGTGCCTTTCAGGTGGCCAAAACGACAATGACACATACGCTCGCTGGTCTGGAGAGGCTTGGGTTCGTTGATATGCGGCCCAATCCGGAAGACAAGCGATCAAAACAAGTTTGGTTAATGCCCGCCGGCAGGCATTTTTGCAACGATGCCTTGAGCGAAATGGCACCGCTATTCGAAGAACTCGGAGCGCGGTTCTCTTCCAAGCGGGTCGCAGCAATGCTACCTGACCTTGCAGAGTTTAGATCCATGATCGACAAATTGCGCGACGAGGTCACGTAGACAAATTGACTTGCGCAAAGGGTCCAACAAAAATATCGCACTGGCCTATTGCACCAACAAATATCACGGATTGGGCCTAAGGAATACGCTTCGGGTTGGCCGCATTCAGTCGTAGGGCGACTGGAGCGCCTCGCCGAGAAAGTCCATGACCGCGCGGATGCGTTTGTTGTGTTGCACTTCCGAATGGCAAGCGATCCAAAGATCGAGGCTTGGCAATTGGATGTGCGGTAGCACCTGATCAACTTCGGGCCAATGGGCTGCTAAGCCTTGATGAGTGACGCCAATCCCAACGCCAGATCTGATCGCTTCGATATGGGTTAGGATATTATCGCAGCGAAACGCAAAATCGCCGGGCGTGAAGGTCTCGCCAAGCATTTTGCCAACGTCGATCAGCGACGTCTCCCGGTCCATTCCAATGAACCGGTGTGACCGTAGATCGCTAAGCGATTTGGGTTCACCGTTTTCGTTCAGATAATTGCGACGCCCAAAGAAACCCAACGAAAGGTCAGCAATTTTGCGGGCTACCAGGTCATTCTGTGTTGGCCTGAACATTCTGATAGCCACATCAGCATCACGTTGAAGCAGATTTGCCGTTGAGTTACTGACAATCAGTTCGATCTCAATACCGGGATTGTCCTGCATGAACTTGGGTAAGATACGCGGTAAGATCACCACGCCAAAAATCTCATTGGCCGATATACGGACAACACCAGTCACGTCTTCGTCTAGACCTGCCGCACGGCGCTCAAACCCAGTCGCCGCAGTTTCCATCATCGCGGCCTCGGCCACCAGATCAGCACCCTTCTTGGTAAGCGTCATGCCTTCGCGACTTCGCACGAACAGGGGCATATTCAATGCGTCTTCGAGCAGATCAATGTGCCGCCCGACTGTAGGTTGGGTGATTTGCAACGCGCGGGCAGCAGCGGACAGGCTGCCTGTTTCCGAGACGGCCTGAAAGGTTCTGATGTAGTCCCATGAATAACGCATAACTGATGTATACATTTTTCTATATTTAATATCAATATTTGGCCGGTTTCGAAATATATTCGAATGTCCTAATTCTTGTGCATCGCTCCAGTTTGGACCGATTATTCAATGAAAGGACACGCGATGTTCATCGGTCACTTTGCACTCGGCACCATGGTCAAACCATTGGCACCGACACTTCCAATTTGGGCTTTGGTCGCGGCCCCGCAATTCATGGACCTGCTGTTTCTGCCATTGGTCGCCGTGGGCGTTGAGGGCTACAACTCTGGGCCATTTGGGCATAGCGAGATCGACTCGCTTTATACGCATTCTCTGGTAGGAGCGATGCTCATTGCGGCGTTGGCCTACTGGATCGGTGTCTCTGTCTGGAAGACCCGAGCGGCCGGAAGTACCTTGGCGAGCCTCAGTTTTTCCCATTGGATCATCGACCTTTTGGTTCATCACAACGACATGCCATGGTTGCCTGGAAATTTGGGCAACTTCCCGCTTTTGGGTTTTGGACTCTGGGATTTCGAATATGCGATCTTTGGCACCGAGATACTGATGGCAGTCATCGGGACTGCGCTCTACTTCCGATGGGCGAAGACAGAGAAATCGACCAGGTTCTGGTTCGCCGGGCCAATCATATTGTCGGCGCTTTTCATCGCGTTGGCAGCGGGCGATATCGCGACCCTGCCAATGCACTAGGTGTCTTGCCCCTGACTATCGTCTGAACAAATTAGGCCCCAAAATGCTCGCACCTTTTCAGATGTTCACCGCGCCTAGTCAAATTCGATTACCATCGCTCACGTAAGAGTGCTGATGAAATTCTGGAGATCAAACCAATGTTACGGACCACCGCCGAGGTAACCGAAATGATCAAAGTATCGCAAACGCCGAACGCTGTATTCGACTATTTTTCGGATCACGAAAATGATCCCAGTTGGCGGAAAGGCGTTGCCAGTATGGCCCACATTCCAAGTAGTCCCACTCACAAGGACATGCAGACACGGGACCGTTAAAGGAGCCGAATAGAACTGGACGTGCCCAACCGCTACCCCGCCGCCTGAACCGCCCGTGCTGTCAACACGCCGATCAGATGGGCGCGGTAGTCTGGCGAACCATGGGCGTCACCGATCAGCCCGTCTGCACTGGCGCTTAGCCCGGCAATCGCTTTGGCCGAAAAATCGCCCGACAGGGCCTTTTCCGCCTCAGACCAGCGAAATACGCCCTCTTCCGAGGCACCGGTCACCGCCACGCGCACGCCGTCCGCAAACCGGGCCACGAACACGCCGACCAATGCAAACCGCGACGCGGGTTGCTTGAATTTCACGTAAGCGGCCTGCTTAGGCACCGGGAAACGCAGTTGGGTGACGATCTCGCCCTCGTCCAGCGCCGTGGTGAACATGCCGTCAAAGAAATCATCCGCCGCGATTTCGCGGGTGTTGGTCACGACCACCGCGCCCGAGGCAAGCACCGCCGCAGGGTAACAGGCCGAGGGATCATTATTGGCGACAGAGCCGCCGATTGTGCCCCGGTTGCGCACCGCAACATCACCGATTTGCCCGGCCAAAGCGGCCAGCGCCGGATAGGCCGCAGCCTCGTTTGTAACGCCCGTATGGGTCACCCCGGCGCCAATGCAGACACGCCCGGATTTATCGGTGCTGATGCCCTGCAAGGCAGTAATTCCGGCAAGCGAGATCAGCTTTTCCGGCGCCGCAAGACGGGCCTTTAGGGTTGGGATCAGGGTCTGACCACCGGCCAGTGCCTGTGCCTCATCTGACGCCAACGCAGCAACAGCGCCGTCAATCGTCGTGGGTTTTTCAATTTCGAAATTATACATGGTTTACAGCCTCCTCGGGGCGGTGCGCCTATTCAGCAGCAATGCCCGAAACATCCTGACCGCTGGCGGCCATGATCGCTTTGATGATGTTATGATACCCGGTGCAGCGGCAGATATTGCCTTCCAGATGATCGCGAATATCGGCCTCGCTCGGCTTTGGGTTAATCTTTAGCAGCTCGGCCGTCGACATAACCATACCCGGTGTGCAGAACCCGCATTGCAACCCGTGATGTTCTCGAAACGCGTCCTGAATGCCGGACAGCGTGCCATCACCGGCGGCCACACCTTCGATTGTGGTCACCTCGCACCCTTCGGCTTCCAGCGCGAACATCGTGCAGGATTTCACCAGATCGCCGTTCACATGCACAAGGCACGCGCCACACTGGCTGGTGTCGCAACCGATATGGGTGCCGGTCAGCCCCTGCCCCTCACGCAGAAAATCTGCCAGCAAGGTGCGGCCCTCTACTTTGCCTGACACCGGCTTGCCGTTCAGGCTTAACGAGACCTTGGTCATAGATACCCTCCGCGAATTTGAATTGGGCTGAATTAATCACGCGGCCGGGGCAATGAGAATACCGAATTGAACATTTGGTCCGGCCAAATGACAATTATTTATTCACCCATTTGGTTGACTAACTGACCGCACAGGGTTACTCACCCATATGGTTGAACAAAATGATCCACGCCTTTCCGATATTCTAAAGGCCGCCAGTGACCCGACCCGGCGCTCGATCCTGACGCTGCTCGCACAGGAAGGTGCGACCCGGGTAACCGATCTGGCGGATCACTATGAAATGAGCCTGAACTCGGTGTCCAAACACATCAAAGTTTTGGAAAAAGCCGGGCTGGTAAGCCGCAGAACCATCGGGCGCGTCCACCTGATCGAAATTGATATGGAGCCGGTCAATGAGATTGATCGCTGGTTCAATCAGCTCCGTTCGATCTGGGATATGCGGCTGGAGGCGCTGGATAATCTGCTGACAAAGGAACCTGAAATGACTGAACTATCACTGACTGTATCACGCACAATCGACGCCCCGGCTGAAACGCTGTTCAACGCCTGGCTCGACCCGGCCATGCTGGTTAAATTCATGTTGCCCGGCGCCGGGATGAGCGTGCCGCGCGCGTCTAGCGATCCGGTCGAAGGCGGGCGTTTTGACATCGTTATGCAAGGTCGTAACGGTGAAATCCCCCATCATGGTATTTACAAGAAAATCACCCACCATTCGCAACTGATCTTTACATGGCAATCGTCGGTGTCGGTCGATGACAGCACCGTCACGCTGGATTTCAAACCAGTTCAGGGCGGCACCCAATTGAACCTGCACCACGTCAAATTTGCGTCCGAAGAAACCCGCGACAACCATCAGGGCGGCTGGAGTGCTATTCTCGCCGCGCTGGAAGCTGCAACCTAATTTTACCGAAAGGACAGAAAATGGCTATCACAATTGCATCACGTCAGGACTGGCTGGAACAACGTAAAAACCTGCTGGAACGCGAAAAAGAATTCAACCGGACCCGCGATGCCCTAAGCGCTGCTCGTCGCGAACTGCCATGGGTGCGCATTGAAAAGGACTATCAGTTTGATGGCAAGGACGGGGCTGTGTCGCTTGGCGATCTTTTTGGCGCGCACAGCCAGTTGGTGGTCTACCACTTTATGTTCGCCCCCGATTGGCAGGCAGGCTGCAAATCCTGTTCGTTCTGGATGGACAATTTTGAGGGCACCGAGGCGCATCTTGGCGCGCGTGACACTGCCCTTGCGATGGTGTCGAGCGCACCACTGGAAACCCTGCAAAAGTTTCGCGAGCGGATGGGCTGGACGATGCCTTGGGTATCGGCCGGAAGTTCCAACTTTAACCAGGATTTTGGCGTGACATTCAGCGATCAGGATGTTGCAGAGGGCAACGCCAACTATAACTATCGCACGATAAAACGTGGCGGCGGTGAAATGCCCGGTGTCAGCGTGTTTTCAAGGGATGATAACGGCGCGATGTATCACACCTATTCGACTTATTCGCGCGGGCTGGATATGCTCAACGGCGCCTACCACATCCTTGATCTTACCCCCAAGGGGCGCAACGAAGGTGCGTTGGATTTCACCATGTCATGGCTACAACTTCATGACCAATACTAGCGTCGGTTTACCGGCTTTATTTCATCATACGAAGGACAGTAAAATGGAAAACCTAAACTGGATCGCCGTCATCATCGGCACCGGCGTGGCCTTTATCGTTGGCTGGGCATGGTATAGCGGAAAACTGTTTGGCAAGGGCTGGGCTGCGGGGTCGGGCGTCGAGCTTGGAGCAGCAAAATCGATGCCCGTGGGTGCGATGCTGGCGCAGGTTATTGCCCTGTTTCTGTTGGCGCTTGTGGTTGGTGTCACCGCGCAAACCGATGCGCTGATTACAGCGATCCTCGCCATATTGGCGGCGGCTGCGTTTCTGGTTTCCAGCGGCAGCTTTGCAGGAAAGTCTGGCTATGCGCTGGCCGTGGACGCAGGATATGTTGTTGTTGCGGGTGTGGTGATGATCGTCTGTCAGGGCATATTTTAACCTGACAAAGGCGGCCCCTGACGCAGGGATTGCACAATCTGCGCCATGATCGAGATTGCAATTTCGGCAGGGGATTTTGAGCCGATATCCAGCCCGACCGGCGCATGAATGCGCTCGATATCTTCAGGCGAAAACCCGGCCTCTTGCAGCCGGGCGACCCGCTTGGCGTGGGTGCGTGTGGACCCCAGACTTCCCAAATAAAACACATCTGATTTCAGTGCTGCGGTTATCGCCGGATCATCCAGTTTGGGATCATGCGTCAGGGTGACAACGCCAGTGCGCGCGTCCAGACCAAAGGCGTCCAGCGCTGCGTCGGGCCATTCATGCACGATGTTTTCGCCGGGGAAACGCTCGGCTGTCGCAAATGCCTCACGCGGATCAATCAGAACAGTGTCAAACCCCGCAAGCCGCGCCATTTGCATCAGTGGTTGGGCGATATGCACCGCCCCGACAACTGCCAGCCGAAGTGCGGGGTTATGGATAGCGATGAAACGCTCACCCTCAAATCCGGATTTATCGGCGCGAAACCGATCATCCAGATCGCCCTGCCCGCTATAGAAAATCTGGCGATCCCAACTGGTAGTATCAACCACATAGGCCACCGGGCGACGTGCAGCGCGGGCGGTGCAAATGTCGGCGAGCATGTCTGCGGTTAGCCCATCGCCGACCGGTTCAACCAAAACCCGGATCGTGCCACCGCAGGCCAGCCCGACGGCAAATGCCTCATCATCCGACACTCCGTATTCCAGAATGCGCGGAGATGCACCGCGCAAGATGTCCAGCGCCTCGACAACCACCGCGCCTTCAACGCAGCCACCCGAAACGGAACCGGCAATCTGCCCGTCGCCGGAAATTGCCAGCTGACTGCCAACAGGCCGCGGGGCAGAGCCCCACGTGCGAACCACCGTGGCAAGGGCCGCGCCTTTACCGGCCCGGTGCCAGTCCAAGGCAATCTGGGGTATGTCATCAAATCCTGCTGTCACTATCCCGAACAATCCTTGTCTGAAAACAATTGTTGCGCGCTGATCGAATATCCACAAAAGCCACTGCGGGATCTTGCAAAAGCGCCTGCGCATAGGAAGCCAGATCGCCGCCGGATACAACCTTTCCGCTGCCATAAAGGATACGATGATCGGCCGTATAGGCCTTTGCCAGATAATCCGGCGAGTTTGTAAGGATCGGTGGCACCCCCGCACCATCCCACGCAGCACAAGCATCACCGCAAAGAAAAATCGGCCCTGTTTCGGCGTAAGGCTGAAGTTCTGGGAACGGGCGCGCCGCAAGGATCAGCATGTCGGCCCCTTCGGGCACATCGTTCAGGCAAGACCGGCACGGGTTTCCCACGCCGTCCGAAACAGACCGCTCGGCCACCTGCCCATTGGCATCCGGGCCGCCAGCGCGAACGCCTGTTACAAATTCAGCGTCGTAGGGCAGATATTTCAGCATGATAAAATCTCCGATATGTTGCGATAATTGCGGCTTAATCCGTCAAATCCCCGCCCGCGACCCGGAACCTGCGCAATGGACAAATATTCTGGCCGCCCTTGCGCTTGCCCCGCCGCGATGCCTAACAAGGCTGATGCCCGTGATTACCCCGGCCCGCATAAAAACGATCCTTGCCGCTGCCCTTGGGGCGGCTGTTTTCGTGTGGCTTGGCCTGCCCCTGCCGCTGTTGATGGGCCCGATGATGGGCTGTCTGGTGTTCGCGCTTGCAGGCACCAAGATGCAGGATCTGGGTGTTCTGGGCGTGTTTTTCCGCACATTTCTGGGCGTATTGATCGGCTCAAACGTCACGCCGGAATTGCTGCACAGCTTACCCACCCATTGGCCAACGCTGCTGCTTATTCCGGTGTACATTTTGGCGATCGGTGCCGTGGGCTATCCGTTCTTGCACAAGGTTATGGGGTTTGATCCTGTGACATCTTACTACGCCGCCCTGCCCGGCGGCCTTCAAGATATGGTCCTTTTTGGCGAAGCTGCGGGGGGCGACGTTCGGGCAATGTCGCTGATCCATGCCACACGGATCGTGGTCATCGTCGCGCTTGTGCCGTTCCTGATGGCCTTTGTTCTTGATCTGGAATTAAGCCGCCCACCCGGCATCAGCGCCGCCGACACGCCCCTTCACGAAATAATTTTGCTGATAGTCTCTGGCGTTGCGGGCTGGAAAATAGCCGAGCGGGTTGGCATGGTCGGTGCTTCACTTCTTGGCCCGCTGATTTTGACCGCAGTATTGGTTCTGACGGGCGTCATTACATCGCGCCCGCCGGTTGAAATGATCTGGATCGCCCAGCTGTCTATCGGCATGGCAATAGGCACCAAATATTCTGGCATCACGGCCAAAGAATTGCGCGAAGACGTTGTTGCAGGCTTTTTGTTTTCGCTGTTGCTGGCAGCACTTTCCATCATCTTCATTCTGATTATCTTGCAATTTCGATCCGGGCGTGACCTTGACGTTTGGCTTAGTTTCCTGCCCGGCGGTCAGGCGGAAATGGCGATGATTGCGATTATTGCCGGGGCAGATGTCGGCTTTGTCGTGGCACACCATGTGTTGCGACTGTTCACGGTGATCCTGTTTGCCCCCGTGGTGATCCGGTTGTTCCGAAAATAGCCGCATTGCAGCACGCCGCCCCATTGATTATGAAACACCCAAATCAATGGAGCCCAAAATGACCCTACGCGCAAAAGACGCCCCCGACCTGTCCGCCTTTGACTGGAAAGACCCGTTTCGCCTTGACGATCAACTAAGCGAAGAAGAGCGCATGCTGCGCGATGGCGCGCGCGCTTTTGCAGATGACGTTCTGGCCCCACGAGTGATCGACGCTTACCGCGAGGAAACTGTTGACGCAGGCCTGTTCCCGCAGATGGGTGCCGCCGGATTGCTTGGCGTCACCGTGCCCGAGGAATACGGCGGGCTGGGCGCTGGCTATGTCACTTACGGTCTGGTCGCGCGTGAAATTGAGCGGGTGGACAGCGGTTACCGTTCAATGATGTCCGTGCAATCAAGCTTGGTGATCTATCCGATCTACGCCTACGGCAGCGAAGAACAGCGGCGCAAATACCTGCCCGGCCTGATTGACGGTTCAAAAATAGGCTGTTTTGGCCTGACCGAACCGGACGCGGGTTCTGATCCGGGATCAATGAAAACCCGGGCTGAGAAAACCGACACCGGATACCGGCTGACCGGCAACAAGATGTGGATATCTAACGCGCCGATTGCCGATGTATTCGTCGTTTGGGCCAAATCAGACGCCCACGGCGGCAAAATTCGCGGCTTTGTGCTGGAAAAAGGCATGGCCGGTCTGAGCGCACCAAAAATCACCGGCAAACTATCGTTGCGCGCCTCGGTCACCGGCGAGATTGTGATGCAGGATGTGGACGTTAGCGAAGACGCGCTGCTGCCCAATGTCGAGGGTCTGAAAGGCCCGTTTGGCTGCCTGAACCGGGCGCGTTATGGCATTTCATGGGGCTCGCTTGGCGCCGCTGAATTTTGCTGGCATGCGGCCCTGCAATACGGGCTGGATCGCAAACAGTTCAAACGCCCGCTGGCGCAAACCCAATTGTTCCAGAAAAAGCTGGCCGACATGCAGACCGACATCACCATGGGCCTGCAGGCCAGCCTGCGCGTTGGTCGTCTGATGGATGAGGCAAAGGCCGCGCCCGAGATGATCTCGATGATTAAACGCAACAACTGCGGCAAGGCGCTTGATATCGCGCGGATGGCGCGGGATATGCATGGGGGCAACGGTATCAGCGAAGAATTTCAGGTCATTCGCCACATGATGAACCTTGAAACCGTGAACACCTATGAGGGCACGCATGATGTGCATGCGCTGATCCTTGGGCGCGCACAAACCGGGCTTCAGGCATTTTTCTGACCCGCACCTATTCGTTTTGCCCTGTGCGGCCGGGAAATTTGCGCCATAAGGGTGCAGATTGACCCGGCAACAGGGCGAGGCAGCAGATGCCGACAGGCGACGATAAAACCATAGATCAGCGGCGCTTTCTGGCCGTTCTGACGCTGCGCAATGAAGGCGCATTTGTGCTGGAATGGCTGGCGCATCATCAGGCGGTGGGTTTCACCGATTTTCTGATCTTTTCCAACGATTGCGACGATGCGACCGACGTCCTTTTGGATCAGTTGCAAAAGTTGGGCCATATCACCCATGTGCGCAATGACGGGCCGCATGAAAACTCGGTGCAATGGTCAGCACTAAAGCTGGCCGACAAACATCCGCTAGTTCGCGACGCCGACTGGATCATGACGCTGGATATCGACGAATTTGTGAACATCCACGTCGGCAACCACCGCCTGCCCGACCTGCTGGATGCCCTGCCGGACGCCACGGCGATTACCCTGACATGGCGGCTGTTTGGTAATGATGATGTGGTTCGCTTTCACAACCGCTCGGTCATCGACCAATTCCGCCGCGCGGCCCCAAAGGTGATGAACTGGTCGTGGCGTGCAACGATGTTCAAGACGCTGTTTGCCAATGACGGAATTTACGGAAAACTGGGCGTGCATCGCCCGCGCAGCCCGGATAAATCGCGGCTCGATCAGGCGCGCTGGTTTGACGGCTGCGGGCGCGAATTGGGCGAACGCTACAAACGCCAACAGGTGTTTTCGCCGTTTGGACAGGACAACACCGCATTGGTGCAATTGAACCATTATGCGCTTGGCGCGATGGAAAGCTATATCCTTAAACGCGACCGGGGTCGCGCGAACCGCGATGATGCTGCACACGGCATGACCTATTGGGTCGATCGTAATTGGTGCGTCGAGGAAGACACCTCGATTGACGCGCTAAAGGCCGAGCGGGACGCGGCGTTTGACAAGTTTATGGCAGAGCCGATGTTGCGAAGCGTGCATGTCAGCGCCGGTTCATGGCGCAGGGCCAGATTTCCCGAACTGCTAAAAGACGAAGCCAACCGCGCTTTATTTGGCCGTCTATTAACCACACCGCCCAGCCAGCCGATGTCCAGCGGCATGCAAAATTCCTGACGATGTTCGCCAAGCCCGGCCCGGACCGGACCGACTAAGCCGGAAACAGGTTGTTTCCACACGCTACCCCCATTGCCACCGATACCTGCCGCCCCTTACACTTGGCACGTCTGCGTGGGTGCGGACATTCTAGCGGGGGCTGGCAACGGTATGGCGAAATCGCGCATTCCAAACTCTATTGATCCGTCTAAATCCATGCCGCTTGAACAGTGGCTGGATGCAGTCGAGGATATTGCCGAGGATCACGGCTATTTTGAACCGCTTGGCCCCGATCATTCTGCCACGTTTCTAAAAGGCAACGACACGTTGCTGGTCACATTTGAGACCATTCAAAGCGTGCGCGACCATGCCAATCACGATGTGCCGATCGGTTGGCAGGTTGCCAGTCGCAATGGCTGGTCGCAGCTTTGCATTCTGTCACATGGTGAAACATGGTTTCGCCACCGGGCTGTCTATGGGTTTTTTGACCGATTGATCGACGACGGCATCTTTGACGATTTTGAAAACGTGGTGTTTTACGGGGCCGAATCCTGTGGCTACGCTGCCGCCGCCTATTCTGTCGCAGCACCCGGATCGGTCGTGCTGGCGCTGTCGCCCCAAGCCTCGCTTAATCCAAGGGTGTGTGAATGGGACGACCGGTTCCACCACATGCGGCGCACCAGTTTCACCGATCGCTACGGTTATGCCCCCGACATGCTAGAGGCCGCGCAGGCCTGTTTTGTTCTCTACGATCCGGAAATTGAGGCTGATGCGATACATGCAGCGCTGTTTTCCGGCACCAATATCACCCGCGTTCGCTGCCGCCATCTGGGCAATGAAATTGAAACCTTCTTACGCCGGATGGATGTGTTGGAGCCAACGCTGAAAAAGGCGGCCAAAGGCCAGCTGCGCCCGCTTGATATTTACGCCGCCCTGCGTGAGCGGCGCAACTATCTGCCCTACCTGCGCGCCTTTCTGAACGCGGTCGAAAATACCGAGCGTCCGTTTCTGACCGGGCTGATGTGCCGCTCGGTCCTGTCGCGCATCAACACGCCGCGCTTTCGTCAGCAGTTGACCAAATCGCAAAACACACTGCGCGCCGAGGGGCGTCGCCTGCCCAATGCGGCCCCGCTTGAACTGGTTTGACGCTGGAATACCCGGACCGAACGGTGTAGTCGCATTGCGATGACAAAAACACTTACAATACGCCGCCCCGATGACTGGCACCTGCACCTGCGCGACGGCGATATGCTGGCGGCTGTGCTGCCCGAAACCGCCCGCCATTTTGGCCGCGCGATCATCATGCCCAATCTGCTGCCCCCAGTTGTGACCGGCGCGGATGCCCGCGCCTATCTGGAACGGATCATGGTGGCGCTGCCCGAAGGGGCCAATTTCACGCCCTTGATGACGCTTTATCTGACCGAAGACACCGACCCCGAAGACGTCGCTGCCGCCCATGACGCGGGCCTGATCTGGGCGGTCAAGCTGTATCCCGCAGGCGCAACCACCAATTCTGCCAGCGGAGTCGCAGATTTTGACAAGGTCCGCCCGGTGCTTGAAAAAATGGCCCAGATTGGCCTGTCGCTATGTGTCCACGGCGAGGTTACCGACCCGGACGTGGATATTTTTGACCGCGAGGCGGTTTTCATCGACCGGGTGCTAGAGCCACTGCGCCGCGCCACGCCGGATTTGCGGGTGGTAATGGAACATGTGACCACCAAGAACGGTGTTGATTACATCGCCAGCGCCGATAAGAACCTTGCCGGAACGATCACCACGCACCACCTTGTGATCAACCGCAATCATATCCTAGCAGGTGGCATCCGGCCACATTATTACTGCCTGCCCGTCGCCAAACGAGAGGTTCATCGCCTAGCCCTGCTTGACGCAGCCACATCCGGCGACCCACGGTTTTTCCTTGGCACCGACAGTGCGCCGCATATTGATCCAGCCAAAGAAAGCGGTTGTGGATGTGCGGGCTGTTTCACCGCCACCAACACCATGTCGATATTGGCCGAGGTGTTTGAACGCGCCGATGCGCTGGACAAGCTGGAAGGCTTCACCTCGCTCAATGGTGCTGCGTTTTATGAATTTCCCGCGTCGGATTCCACGTTGACGCTGATCCGCGGTGAAGCGCTGGAATACGCCGCGAAAATCGAAACCAACGATGGCCCGGTCACGGTTTTTGACCCCGGCTTTGATTTGCACTGGCACGTAAGGGTAAACCCATGATCCCCACTTCATTCCCCGCAAAAGAAGAAATTGCCCGCCTGAGCGCGAGCATGCTGCTGGAAATCAAGGCGGTTGATTTCAAGCCTGATGATCCGTTCACCCTGTCATCCGGCCTGCCCTCGCCTACTTATGTTGATTGCCGCAAGCTGATTTCATTCCCGCGCATCCGCTCAACCCTGATGGATTTCATGACCGTCACGGTTATGCGCGACGCCGGGTTTGAGGCCTTTGACAACATCGCTGGTGGCGAAACCGCTGGCATGCCTTTTGGCGCGCTGATCGCCGAACGTCTGGCCCTGCCGATGACCTATGTGCGCAAAAAACCCAAAGGTTACGGGCGCAATGCGCGCATCGAGGGCGTGATGAGCGAAGGCCAGCGGGTGCTGCTGGTTGAAGACATGACAACCGATGGCGGCTCCAAACTGTCCTTCGTCGATGCGATCCGTGAAACTGGTGCGACCTGCGCCCATACGGCGGTGATCTTTTATTACGACATCTTTCCCGAAACGATCAAAACCCTTGGCGATCACGGCGTTCAATTGCACCACCTTTGCACATGGTGGGATGTTTTGGCCGAGGCGCGGCGGGGCGAATATTTCGACGCCGCAACACTGGACGCGGTTGAGACGTTTTTGCGCGCCCCGCGCGAATGGCAGGCGGCCCGTGCCAAGGACTGACGATTCGCGCCTGCCCCCTTGCCAAAGACATGAACCCCGGTTGAAAACCATTTGTCGCGCAACGATTTTTTGCACAGCGCCGTGGCAGATGTTGACCTAACCTGCGATCTGGGCGCAATATAGGGTAAATATGACTCCGAAAATCCGCGCATAAATTATCCACAAAAACATACAATTTGCAGCGCCCTTAACGGGCAGCGTATCACGGGATCAGGGCAGTATCAGGGGCAGATGATGAACGAAGTTCGCGCAATTCAGGATCAACAGGCTGATCCAACCGACGCCTCAACCCAGCCCCATAACATCGAAGCCGAACAGCAATTGCTGGGCGCGATTCTGACCAATAACGACATTTATGACCGCATCGCTGCAATCATTTCTCCGCATCATTTCTATGATCCGGTACATGCGCGGATATATGAGGTCGCCTCGACCCGGATCAGCCGTAATGCGTTGGCCTCACCAGTCACGCTCAAGGCGTTTCTGGAGGATGACGAGGGCCTGAAAGAACTTGGCGGCCCGGCCTATCTGGCGCGCCTTGCAGGCTCGGCCATCTCATCGTTTGCGGCGCGCGATTACGCCAATATGATCTATGATCTGGCGATCCGGCGCGAGCTGATGACATTGGGGCGCGACATATCGGACAAGGCCGCGCGGGTCGATGTAGCCAGCGAGCCCAAAGAACAGATCGTCGAGGCCGAACAGGCGCTTTACATGCTTGGCGAGCAGGGCAAATCTGAAACCGGATTTCAGTCGTTCCTAAAGGCAGTCACCGACGCGGTGAACGTCGCCAACGCCGCGTATCAACGCGACGGCGGGCTGGCGGGCCTTTCGACCGGGCTGAAAGATCTGGACAAAAAACTGGGTGGTCTGAACCGCTCTGACCTGCTGATACTGGCCGCGCGCCCCTCGATGGGGAAAACCGCGCTGGCCACGAATATCGCGTTTAATCTGGCCAAAGCTTACAAGCGCGGCACCTTGCAGGACGGCACCGAAGGCGCGGTTGACGGCGGCGTTGTCGGCTTTTTCAGCCTTGAGATGAGCGCCGAACAACTGGCCGCGCGTATCCTCTCTGAAGCCGCCGAAGTGCCATCGGAAAACATCCGCAAGGGGGACATGACCGAGGTCGAGTTTCGCCGCTTTGTCGACGCCGCCAAAACGCTGGAAGCCTGCCCGCTTTATATCGACGACACGCCCGCCCTGCCGATCAGCCAACTGGCCGCCCGCGCCCGACGCCTGAAACGCACCCACGGGCTGGACGCGCTGTTTATCGATTATTTACAGCTTGTGCGCCCGGCCACGGCCAAAGACAGCCGGGTGAACGAGGTGTCCGAGATCACGCAGGGCCTGAAGGCAATTGCCAAGGAACTGGAAATCCCGGTCATCGCCCTGTCGCAGTTGTCACGTCAGGTGGAAAACCGCGAAGACAAGCGCCCGCAGCTGTCAGATTTGCGCGAATCCGGCTCGATCGAGCAGGACGCCGATGTGGTGATGTTCATTTTCCGCGAGGAATATTACAAAGAACGCGAAAAGCCCGGCGATCATGAGCTGGACAAAATGGCAAGCTGGCAGGCCGAAATGGAAGCCCTTCACGGCAAGGCCGAGGTCGTGATCGGCAAGCAGCGTCACGGGCCAATCGGGTCGGTCGATTTGGCATTTGAGGGGCGCTTTACCCGGTTCACCGATCTTGCCCGCCCGTGGCAACAAAGCGATCAGGACGACTACTGATCGCCACCGCGCGCTTTCGTTTCGCCCGCGCGACACTTGCTCAACAAATTCCGCACCCGCGGTTTTCTTGCTTGCCCTTGCGCACGCGCGTCGGCACAACGTCGCAATGAGCACCGGAAAGCTGACAATTAATCTGGACGCCGTGGCCAACAACTGGCGCGCGCTGAATGCCAAATCCCATATCACTGTGCAAACCGGCGCCGTGGTAAAGGCCGATGGCTATGGTCTGGGTGCCGCCCGCGTGGCACGCGCGCTGACAACCGCCGGTGTGCGAA
The DNA here is from genome assembly GCA_019090885.1 of Marinosulfonomonas sp. Classification (GTDB taxonomy): domain Bacteria; phylum Pseudomonadota; class Alphaproteobacteria; order Rhodobacterales; family Rhodobacteraceae; genus NORP110. Next base: position 20,410 of record JAHRVC010000230.1, on the reverse strand, counting down.
AATTCTTTGTTGCTTTCACTGAGGAAGGCGTTGCCCTGCGCGACGCATTGGGGCCAACGCCCGAAATTTTCGTGTTTTCGGGCCATATGTCCGGCGACACCGATATGATCGCCGATATGGCGCTAACGCCAATGGTGAATTCGCTCAATCAGCTGACCCGCCACCTAGAGGCCCTGCCCGATCACCCGTTTGGGGTGCAGTTGGATACCGGCATGAATCGCCTAGGCATGGAGCCAACCGAATGGCTGGCCGTGCAGCAAATTGTGATGCAGGCCGGCCCGCAACTGGTGATGTCACATCTGGCCTGCGCTGATGAACCAGACCACCCGATGAACCAACAGCAACTGACCCGGTTTCACGAGTTGACCGATGGCCTACAGGTGCCCCGGTCACTGGCTGCGACGGGCGGAATTTTGTTGGGGCCTGACTTTCATTTTGATCTGACCCGCCCCGGTATTGGCCTTTATGGCGGGCTGCCGTTTGAAGCGGCCGAACCGACGGTGCGTCTTGAACTGCCGGTGATCCAGATCCGCGATCTGGAACCGGGGGAAAGCGTTGGTTATGGCAATACGTGGATCGCCGAGCGCCTGACCCGGCTTGCCACGGTTTCGGCCGGTTACGCCGACGGGTTGTTTCGTGTCTTGGGCGAGAATGTGAACGTTTATTGTGGCGCCGATAAATGCCCGGTTGTCGGGCGGGTATCCATGGACGCGCTGACCGTCGACATTACCGATATTTCGGAAACCCCTAGAACACTCGACATCATCTGCGAACACCAGAAAGTCGACGCGCTGGCCGGTTTGGCAGGCACCATTGGTTACGAAGTATTAACCAGTTTGGGCAACCGATATAACCGCCGCTACAGTGGCCGTTCATGATATTGCTTAGCCCCCTTGGTGCCGTCGGGCGATCGGTGCTGGGTTTGCTTGGCGCTATTGGGCGTGTCGCACTATTTTCCGGGCAAGCAGTTGGGCATATTTTCAGGCCGCCATTCTACTTTAAAGAATTCTTGCAAGCCGTTCTTTATATTGGCTACTTTAGCCTTCCGGTCGTTGGCTTAACCGCCTTTTTCACCGGCGGCGCGCTGGCCTTGCAAATTTACGCCGGTGGCGCGCGTTTCAACGCCGAATCCGTGGTGCCGTTGATTGTTGCGATTGGCATGGTGCGTGAACTTGGCCCGGTTCTGGGCGGCTTGATGGTGGCGGGCCGGGTGGCGGCCAGCATTGCCGCCGAGGTTGGCACGATGAAAGTCACCGAACAGCTGGACGCGCTCGTTACACTGTCGACCCACCCGATGAAATACTTGACGGTTCCGCGCGTCGTTGCGGCAACCCTGACAATGCCGATCCTTGTGGCGATTGGCGATGTGATCGGGGTTATGGGCGGATTTACAGTTGGCGTCACAAGGCTCGACTTTAATGCCGCCACGTATCTTAATAATACGATTGACTTTTTAGAGTCCTGGGACGTGGTTTCCGGCCTGCTCAAGGCCGCGGTCTTTGGCTTTATCGTTGCCATGATGGGCTGTTACCATGGGATGAATTCAGCGCGCGGGGCGCAGGGCGTCGGACGTGCCACAACGAATGCGGTTGTCTCGGCCTCGGTCCTGATTCTTGCTTCAAACTATATCCTGACAGAATTGTTCTTTGCCGCATGATAGAGCTTATCGATATCCACAAGGCGTTCGGCGCCAAAAAGGTATTAACCGGGGTTAACCTGACTATTCCCAGCGGGGAAAGCATGGTTATCATTGGTGGCTCTGGCACCGGAAAATCTATATGCCTCAAATGCATACTTGGCCTTATTAAACCAGACAGCGGCACGATCCTGCTGGACGGCGCGGATGTGGCCACAGCTGAGCGCGACGCCTTCCTTGCCCGGTTTGGCATGTTGTTTCAAGGTGGTGCGCTGTTTGACAGCCTGTCGGTCTGGCAAAACGTTGCCTTTCGTCTGCTGCGCGGATCGCTGAAACGCCCCAAGGCCGAGGCCCGCGAAATCGCTATTGAAAAGCTGCGCCGCGTCGGCCTGTCACCGGATGTGGCCGATCTGTTCCCGGCCGAGCTGTCTGGCGGCATGCAAAAGCGCGTCGGCCTTGCCCGCGCCATCGCCGCCGAACCCGAGATCATCTTTTTTGATGAACCCACAACCGGCCTTGATCCGATAATGGCCGGCGTTATCAATGAGTTGATCCGCGAAATTGTTACCGAAATGGGCGCCACCGCGATGACAATCACCCATGACATGACGTCTGTTCGTGCCATAGCTGATCGCGTGGCGATGCTGCACGATGGGGTGATCCAATGGAGCGGCCCGGTTGCGGATATGGACGCCAGTGGCGACCCTTACCTTGATCAGTTCATTCACGGGCGCGAGGATGGGCCGATAGAGGCAGTGCGCTAGCCGACCTATTCCCGCGCTTCACAATTGCAATAGTATTAGACAGGTCTTTTATGGAAATTTTGTTTTATGTCTTCGCGATCCTGGGCATTCCGCTGGCCTTGATCCTTTCACTTGTTGCCGGAATATCTGTCTTGAAGCACCGAAAGCTTTTGGGTGCGCTGATAATCATTGCAACCCTCGCGGCAGCTCCGGCCATTCTGTGGGAGATGCGATATGACCTGCGTTTTATGGGCATATTTCGCACCCTTGATGGCGACTTTATCGATTTGGATTTGTCGGAGTATTTCAAATCAGTTGTCATTTCACTGGTCGCATTGATGCTGTTTGTCCGGCTGCGCTGGAAAAAGGAATACGGCAAAGGTATCGTGCTGATACTGGCGCTGATTTCGTGGGCGCTGGCGGCGGCCCCACACATGATGCTTAGCCCCGGCGCATTTTTGCATTAGGCCCGAAGGTCGTAAAGGAACTGAACTTGGCCCATAGCGCACGACTGGACACATTGAAGAAACTGGCGAACCTTGCGCTGCTTGTGTTGTTCCCAATCGCGTGGTTCGCACCACTGTTGCGCGCCGGTATTTTACCGTTGTTCAGCCTGTCTGAAATATCCGTCATTTCCGGGTTGCAATCGCTGTGGGACACGGATGTGTTTCTTGCCCTTTTGGTGACAGTATTCGCGCTATTCGCGCCCTATTTGAAAACAATCGGGCTGGCGCTGATCCACTTTGGCCTGTTGCGGCGAAAGGTGCTGCCGGTGCTCAACATTCTGGGAAAACTGGCGATGGCCGACATTTTCCTGATCGCGCTATATATCGTGCTTATTAAGGGCATTGGCGTGGGGCGGGTTGAAACTGGCTGGGGGCTTTATTTGTTCACCGGTTGTATACTGGTGTCGATCGCGATCTCGCATTATACCGCGCGAAAACCCAGCCTGAAATAATCATCAATCACCCGATCAATTCACCACTGGTCCCCATCGCTAAATTTGGTGTATTCAGCCCCAAAAAGCGGCGGAAACGCCACGTCGGACATGCGGGGGCCACCAATGGGCAACTTTGAAAAATATCTTTCGATCTGGATCGCGCTGGCAATGATCGGCGGCATTATTTTGGGCAATACCGTGCCCAGCCTGATAGATGCCATCGCAGCGGCGGAATGGGCTCAGGTCAATCTGGTCGTTGCGGTGCTGATCTGGGCGATGGTTTATCCAATGATGGTTGGCGTTGATCCGGGATCATTGAAGAATGTGGCGCGCCAACCGCGTGGGCTGATGATAACTGTCGTTGTCAATTGGCTGATCAAACCCTTCACCATGGCTGCGCTGGCGGTGCTGTTCTTTGAATATGTATTTGCCTCGTGGATCCAACCCGAGGATGCTTCGCAGTATATCGCCGGGCTGATCCTGCTGGGAGCGGCGCCCTGCACCGCGATGGTGTTCGTGTGGTCGCAACTGACGCGCGGAGATGAGAATTACACTTTGCTGCAAGTCTCGGTGAACGACATGATAATGGTCGTGGCATTTGCGCCAATCGTGGCGTTCTTGCTGGGTGTTTCGGACATCGTTGTTCCGTGGGAAACCCTTGTTCTATCTGTCGCCCTATTCGTGGCCCTGCCGCTGGCTGCCGGGCTTGTGACGCGCAAATGGCTTGGAAGCCCCGCAGCGATCGCAGGGTTTCAGGCCCGGATAAAACCGTTTTCGATCATAGGGTTGATCGCCACAGTCGTGATCCTGTTTGGCCTGCAGGGACAGGTCATCGTCGCGCGCCCCGCCGTGATCGCGTTGATTGCTGTGCCGATCATCGTGCAAAGCTATGGGATATTCGCCATCGCCTACGCCGCGGCCTTCGCGCTGAAAGTGCCGCACCGCATTGCCGCCCCCTGCGCGCTGATCGGCACTTCGAATTTTTTCGAACTGGCCGTCGCTGTCGCGATCAGTCTGTTCGGGCTGAATTCAGGTGCCGCACTGGCCACGGTTGTCGGTGTGCTCGTCGAGGTGCCGGTGATGCTGACACTGGTCGCTTTCGCCAATCGCACGCGGGCAAAATTCGCGCCCTGAAACCTTCTGGCACCGCCGCAACGGTTGGTCTAAAACGCTTCCATGGCAAAAGCTCAATCTTTCACCTGCAACGAATGCGCCGCGACCCATTCCAAATGGTCCGGGCGCTGTGACGATTGCGGCGCGTGGAATTCGATCACCCAGGATGTGGCGATTTCAACCGGCCCGGCGGCCAAATCGCTGGGAGCTGCGCGCGGCGCGCGGGTTGAGCTAAGCGATCTGTCGACCAAAGAAGCCCCGCCGCCACGCACAAAATCCGGCATTGGTGAACTTGACCGCGTGCTGGGTGGCGGGCTGGTGCCAGCGTCCGCAATCCTTGTGGGCGGCGATCCGGGCATCGGGAAATCGACGCTGCTATTGCAGGCAGCGGCCAGTTTTGCGCGCGCTGGACTGAAAGCAATCTATGTCTCGGGCGAGGAAGCGGCGGCACAGGTGCGCATGCGTGCGGTGCGCCTAGAATTGACGGACGCGCCGGTAAAGCTGGCCACAGAAACCAACCTGCGCGATATTCTGACCACGCTAGAGGCGGAGAAACCCGACATCGCGATCATCGATTCGATCCAGACCATGTGGTCAGACAATGTTGCAAGTGCGCCGGGATCGGTGTCGCAGGTGCGCGCGGCTGCACATGAGCTGACGTCATTTGCAAAACGGCGCAACATGGCTGTCGTGCTGGTCGGCCATGTCACCAAGGACGGCCAGATCGCCGGCCCGCGCGTGATCGAACATATGGTCGACACGGTGCTTTATTTTGAGGGCGAGCGCGGCCATCAGTTTCGTATTCTGCGCGCGGTGAAAAACCGCTTTGGCCCGGCCGATGAAATCGGCGTGTTTGAGATGACCGGATCTGGCCTTGGCGAAGTTCCCAACCCGTCCGCCCTGTTCCTAAGCGAGCGTGATGAACCGGCCCCCGGATCCGTAGTTTTTGCGGGGATCGAGGGCACGCGCCCGGTTCTGGTGGAATTTCAAGCGCTGATCTCGCCAACACCCCAAAGCCAACCCCGACGCAGCGTTGTCGGCTGGGATGGCAGCAGGCTGGCGATGATATTGGCGGTGCTGGAATCGCGCTGCGGCATCCCGTTCACCGGGCTTGATGTCTATCTGAATGTCGCAGGTGGGCTGAAAGTCAGCGAACCGGCGGCTGATCTGGCTGTTGCGGCGGCGCTACTTTCGGCCAGAGAAGACGTGGCCCTGCCCGCCGACACTGTGGTTTTCGGCGAAATTAGCCTATCAGGGGCCTTGCGACCCGTCGGACAGACAGAAAATCGCCTTAAAGAGGCCCGAAAGCTGGGCTTTTCTCAGGCTATTGTTCCGACGAGAAGTAAAATCGGGTCCGACGACGGGCAGCAGGTTCGGCAAATGTCGAACCTTATAAGTTTTGTAGGCGAGATATTTGGCGCGGGCTAACACGCGCGAAGAGAGGTGAGCATGGAAGGTTTCACAATCCTTGACGGCGGCGTTGCGCTGATTGTCATTGTATCGGCAATTCTGTCCTATTCGCGGGGCTTTGTGCGCGAGGCGTTGGCAATTGCCGGATGGGTCGTTGCAGCGGTTGCGGCATACATGTTCGCGCCACGCGTCGAACCTTTGATCCGTGAAATACCTATTTTGAAGGACTTTTTGACCGACAGTTGCGAACTTTCGGTGATTGCAGCCTTCGCGGCAGTCTTTGCCGTGGCCTTGATCGTCGTGTCGATTTTCACACCTTTGTTTTCGTCAGCCGTAAAACGGTCTGCCATCGGCGGTTTGGATCAGGGCCTTGGCTTTTTGTTCGGCGTGCTGCGCGGGCTGGTTCTGGTTGCAATTGCGCTGGTCATTTATGATCGCGTCGTGCTGGATCAGAGCATTCCGATGATTGACGACAGCCGGACGATCAAGATTTTCGCTTCGGTTCAGGACAACCTGAATGATTCGATCCCTGAAAACGCTCCGGGCTGGATTTTGGAACGCTACGAAGAACTTGTCGGAAGCTGTGGCGCGCCTGCCGAATAAATTTCGGCCGAACAAGGACTGATAGATAAAATTGCACTGACCCGGCATAAGCTGGGTTGGTGCAAATGGCGCAAAACCCGGCGCTAGATGGCCAACGAAATATGCCATCAGTTTTCGTGATCCTTTCGTGACACTTGCCACGGAACAGTCTACACGAAGGGCAGCTGCCACATGATCAAAACGGAGCCCCGCTGAAATGCGAGAGATGCCCCCTGCTGACCCGTTCGACGACGATAAACTAAAAGAAGAATGCGGCGTGTTCGGCGTTGTCGGCGTTGCCGATGCGTCCAGCTTTGTCGCACTTGGATTGCACGCGCTGCAACATCGCGGCCAAGAGGCTGGCGGCATCGTTACACATGACCCAGAGGCCGGGTTCAATTCGGCCCGCCGGTTTGGCTATGTGCGCGACAATTTCACCAAAGCCAGCACGATGGAAACCCTGCCCGGCCCGATCGGCATTGGCCATGTGCGCTATTCCACCGCCGGATCAAAGGGCAACACGCAGATCCGCGATGTGCAGCCGTTCTTTGGCGAATTTTCCATGGGTGGCGCGGCGATTGCCCATAACGGCAACATCACCAATGCCGTTGCGCTGCGGCGCGAGCTGATCGAGCGTGGCTCAATCTTTCAAAGCTCGTCGGACAGTGAATGTATCATCCACCTGATGGCGCGTTCGCTGCAACGCAATATTCCCGAACGGATGAAAGACGCGCTGCGCCGGGTCGAGGGTGCCTTTTCCATCGTCGCAATGACGCGCACCAAACTGATCGGTGTGCGCGACCCACTGGGTGTGCGCCCGCTGGTGCTGGGAAAAGTGGGCGAAGATGGCTGGGTTCTAAGCTCGGAAACTTGTGCGCTGGACATAATCGGCGCCGATTTCATTCGCGAGGTTGAGCCGGGCGAAATGGTCGTGATTTCCAAGGAACGCGGCCTGCAGAGCTTTCATCCGTTTGAAAAAGCGAAATCTCGGTTCTGCATTTTTGAGCATGTCTATTTCTCGCGCCCCGACAGCATTCAGGGTGGTCAGTCGGTTTACACAACGCGCCGGGCCATTGGTGTTGAACTGGCGCGCGAGGCCCCGGTTGAGGCCGACCTGGTCTGCCCGGTGCCCGACAGCGGCACCCCGGCAGCGATCGGGTTCAGTCAGGAAAGCGGCATTCCTTACGCGATGGGGATTATCCGCAACCAATATATGGGCCGCACGTTTATCGAGCCGTCCGAACAAATCCGCAATATGGGCGTGCTGCTAAAGCTGAACGTCAACCGGGCGCTGATCCGGGGCAAACGGGTTATTCTGGTCGATGACAGCGTGGTGCGCGGCACTACCAGCATGAAGATCAAACAGATGATATTGGATGCGGGCGCTGCCGAGGTTCATTTTCGAATTGCCTCACCGCCAACGGCTTGGCCGTGTTTTTACGGGGTGGATACGCCCGAGCGTGACAAACTGTTGGCAAGCCATATGTCCGAAGAAGAAATGCGCGACCATATCGGCGTGGACAGCCTGAAATTCATCTCGCTTGACGGGCTATATCGCGCCGTGGGTGAAGCAAACGGGCGCGATGCGAAATCGCCGCAATATTGTGATGCGTGTTTCTCGGGCGAATATCCGGTGGTTCCGGCAGATATGGTCGAGGGCGGGTTTGAGATTAAAACGGCTGCCGAGTAATGGCGCCGAACATCCCAACGGACGTTGCTGGGGCAATCGTTGGTTACCCGAAACCGGCATTGGACAAATTCGATCAGATCAGGACCATGGTATTCAGCGTTGCTGCGTCGGACCCGGCAGTTGGGCCGATTACCGAAACCTTGAAATGGGGTGAGCCGGCGTATTTGACGACCGCCAGCAAAAGCGGCTCGACCATACGGCTGGCTTGGAAGGCCAAAAACCCCGATCATGTCGCGATATTCCTGAACTGTCAGACGACGATGGTGGAAACGATGCGGCTGAATTACCCGGATGCCTTTATGTATCAGGGCAACCGCGCCCTGCTTGCTCCGCTGAACGAACCACTTGACGATGATGCGCTGGAATTTTGCGTGCGGCTTGCACAGACCTATCACGTTTCCAAGGCCCGCTAGCCGTCGGAAAATTTATTGGCCGGAAGAAGAACCTTGACAGAGGCTGTTCATAATATAACCATTACGTTATGGAACTAACAAGTTATACACCTTCACAAACAAACCTAGACGCCGTTTTTGCGGCACTGGCCGACCCAACGCGCCGCGCAATTTTGACGCGCCTTAGCGACGGTCAGGCCAGCGTCGGTGAAATTGCCGCCCCGTTTGAGATGTCCCAGCCCGCCGTTTCGCGGCATCTGAAAGTGCTGGAAAAGGCCGGATTGATCGAGCGGGGCATTGATGAGCAACGCCGCCCTGCCCGCCTGAAGGCCGACAAAATGGCGCTGGCGGTTGATTGGCTGTCGGAATTCAAACGCTTTTGGGGCGGAAGTTTTGACCAATTAGAAGACGTGCTTACCAGCATGAAGAAAGCCCAGAAAAAGGAAATTAATAATGAGTGAACTGCCTGAATACGTCATTGAACGGGAATTTGATGCCCCGCGCGCGCTGGTCTGGCGCGCATGGAGCGAGCCTGAGCTGTTGAACAAATGGTATGGTCCGGGCGTGGAAACGATCATTCACGAATTTGATCTGAAGCCCGGTGGAATGTGGCTAAACGAAATGAAGTGGGGTGATAATTCGCATTTCCAAAAGGTCGTTTTCAAAGAAATATCCGAACCGAATTTGATGGTTTGGGATCACTATTCCGCAACCGACAAGGACTGGAACAACATCGCCAACCCGATGATGCCAGACTGGCCGCCGCTGTTGCTGACAACTGTTGCGTTTCAGGATGCGGGCGACAAAACAAATCTGCGCTTAAGCCAGACGCCGGTTGATGCAAGTGATGCCGAGCTTGCCTGCTTTGCCTCCGCCATGGGCGGCATGGACAAAGGTTGGGGCAGCGGATTTGAAGTTATGGAAGGTCTGCTGGCAGAATTGTTGGCCTGAAAATAATGGCTGTCCGGGTCGGTTTTGGCCCGGACAGCCCCCTTGACCCGGCCTGCAATCCCCCCCACACCCTGCCCTTATGTCAGACCAAAAAATTGCCCTTGTTACAGGTGCCTCGCGTGGCATTGGTGCCGCATTTGCCCAAGCACTTGCTGCCGACCACCATGTTATCGCCGTGGCCCGCACCACCGGCGGGCTGGAGGAGCTGGACGATCGCATTCAAAAAGCGGGCGGACAGGCGACACTGGCACCGATGGATATTACGCAGACCGACGCGATGGCGCATCTGTGCCGCTCGATCTTTGATCGCTGGGGGCATGTGGATATCTGGGTGCATGCAGCGATCCATTCCGCCCCGCTGGCACCAGCCGCGCATCTGGATGCCAAAGACTGGGAAAAATCTGCCACCATCAACGCAAGCGCAACCGCGCAGCTTATCCCAATGGTCGAGCCGTTGTTGCGAAATGCCAGCAATGGGCAGGCGGTGTTCCTTGACGACCCGCGCGCAGGCCAGAAGTTCTTTGCCGCTTATGGCGCGAGCAAAGCCGCACAGATCGCGATTGCCAAAAGCTGGCAGGCCGAAACGGCCAACACCGGACCCAAAGTGCACATCCTGTCGCCCGCCCCGATGGCGACGGCCCTGCGCGCGCGGTTTTATCCTGGCGAAGATCGCAGCCCGCTGGCAAGCCCCAGCGATGAGGCTGGCCGACTGCTGGCAACCATCTGACAGGATATCCCGCACGCAAATTGACGCCAAGGGCGGCTTGTGGCCGCCGCCGGGCTCCTCTATTCACGGATCAATAGCAGGCAGGCGGGTAAAACATGCGCATACTCATTACAAATGACGACGGGATCAATGCACCGGGCCTGAAGGTTCTGCATGACATTGCCACAGAGATTGCCGGCGACGGCGGTGAGGTCTGGACAGTTGCACCCGCCTTTGAGCAATCAGGCGTTGGCCATTGCATCAGCTATACGCACCCGATGATGATTGCCAAGCTTGGCGAACGTCGCTTTGCGGCCGAAGGCTCGCCTGCCGATTGCGTGCTGGCCGGGCTTTATGACGTGCTTCCAGAACGCCCGGATCTGGTATTGTCGGGTGTTAACCGGGGCAATAACTCGGGCGACAACGCGCTTTATTCCGGCACCCTTGGCGGCGCAATGGAAGCCGCGCTGCAAGGCTTGCCCGCGATTGCCATGTCGCAATATTTTGGGCCTGATATGGCCGATCTGGACAATCCGTTTGAGGCCGCCGCCGCCACTGGCGCGGATACTGTGCGTGCAATTCTGGGCAGTGGCATAGGCGATACGGCCGACTACCGATTGTTTTATAACGTGAATTTTCCACCTGTTCCGGCATCGGGCGTCAAAGGCCACAAGGTCGTGGCCCAAGGGTTTCGCAGGGACAGTTTTTTCGGTGTCGAGCCGCACCTGTCACCGTCCGGACGGAAATTCCTTTGGATCAAAGGCGGCCCGCAAAACACCCCAACCAAGCCAGACACCGACGTCGCGGCCAATCTGGACGGCTACACCTCGATCACGCCAATGCGTTGCGATCTGACGGCCCATGACGCGCTAAACGAGCTGAAGGCGCGTATCTAATGACCGGTGACGCGGAACAAAAAATGCAGTTCCTGTTCGCGCTGCGATCCAAAGGCGTAACCGATAAACGCGTGCTTGAGGCGATGGAAAAGATCGACCGCGGCACATTTATCCGCGGAATTTTCGCCGAGCGCGCTTACGAAGACATGCCCCTGCCAATCGCTTGCGGCCAGACGATCAGCCAGCCGTCGGTTGTGGGCCTGATGACCCAAGCGCTTGACGTGCAATCGCGTGACAAGGTGCTTGAGGTGGGAACAGGGTCTGGCTATCAGGCCGCGGTGCTTAGCCAATTGGCGCGTCGCGTCTATACGGTCGACCGCTATCGCCGCCTTGTCAGCGCAGCACAGGAAGCGTTTGACGCGTTGAACCTGTCCAATATCACGACGTTTATCGCCGATGGCAGCCACGGCCTGCCCGATCAGGCACCGTTTGACCGGATCATGGTAACGGCCGCCGCCGAGGACCCGCCCGGTCCGCTCTTGGCGCAACTGCGGATTGGCGGTATCATGGTGGTGCCGGTCGGCCAGTCGGATGCGGTGCAAAGCCTGATAAAGGTCACCCGCACCGACACAGGTTACGACTATGAAGAACTGCGAACCGTGCGTTTTGTGCCCCTGCTGGAAGGTTTGGGGCAAGAATAGTAGGCCCGTAAGGGCGGTATATTGACGGCCCGGCAAACAGGGCTGCGTGATGAGGAAAAAGAGCAATGTATATTACTGGCCAATCCCCTATTCGCGCCGCCCTGCTGGGCAGCGCACTGATCCTGCTAAGCGCTTGTGACGGCGGGTTTGATTTTGACCTGCGCGGCCTTGGCAATGGGTTTGACACGTCCGACGCGGTTCGCCAGCAATCCGCCGACCGGCCAGCCCCGGACAATCGTGGCATCCTGTCCTACCCAAATTATCAGGTCGCCATTGCACAGCGCGGTGACACAATCGCCGATATCGCGACCCGAGTTGGCCTGCCGGCTGACGAACTGGCCAGTTACAACGGCATCGCGCCCGGCGCGGTGCTGCGTCAGGATGAGGTAATCGCCCTACCCCGGCGCGTAGCCGAGCCTTCGCCCCAAACCGGCGCAATCACCAGCGGCCCGATCGGGCCAAACAGTGGTGTGGATATTTCCTCAATTGCTGGTAATGCCATTGATCGTGCTGGCGGTCCAAACGGCCCTGCTGCGGCCAGTTCACAGGCCGAGGGCGAACCAGTTCGTCACCATGTTGAGCGCGGCGAAACGGCTTATTCCATTGCGCGCCTTTACAATGTGTCGGCACGATCACTGGCAGATTGGAACGGGCTGGGCAGTGATCTGGCCGTGCGCGAAGGCCAGCTGTTGCTGATCCCGGTTGCCGCACCAGCGCCGCCTGCATCTGACAAACCTTCGGGCCCCGGCGAAGGATCACCAACGCCCGAGCCGCCAAGTGCGTCGCGCGCCCTTCCCAATGAATCGCTGGTCAAACCCACCGCCCCCCCTTCACCTGATCTGGGATCGGGAAGCCGTGGAACAGATCAAGGCGTTCTGGCGATGCCAGCGGCGGGCAATATCATCCGGGCATATTCCAAGGGCAAAAATGACGGCATCGACATTGGCGCCAGTGCCGGGTCAGCCGTTAAAGCCGCAGCCGACGGCACCGTGGCCGCGATCACCCGTGACACCGAGCAAGTGCCGATCATCGTCTTGCGCCACGCCAATAACCTGCTGACTGTCTATGCAGGTGTTGACCGGCTGACGATCCAGAAAGGCGACAAAGTCAAACGTGGTGAAACGATCGCCAAGGTACGTTCGGCAAACCCAAGCTTTCTGCATTTTGAAGTGCGCAAGGGGCTGGAAAGCGTCGATCCGGCGGAAATGCTGAACTAGGGACGCTTTGCGGCTTTTTTAACCGATGCGCAGACCTTGGTGCCAATCGCACGAAGTGCCAGAAACCGTGGCGCCAAAGGCGCCTCAGCTGACCAGTTGAACGCCTTTTCGCCCGGCCAGATCGACGAAATACTGCCAAGCCACCCGGCCCGAGCGCGACCCGCGCGTCGCCTGCCATTCGATGGCCTCCGCGCGCAGTATTTCGGCGTCGATCTTTAGGTTGTAAGCCGCGCAATACCCGCCGATCATTTCAAGGTATTCATCCTGCGTGCAGGCATGAAAGCCCAACCACAGGCCAAAACGATCCGACAGTGATACCTTTTCCTCGACCGCTTCGGACGGGCTGATTGCCGAGGATCGTTCGTTTTCGATCATGTCGCGTGGCATCAGATGGCGCCGGTTCGACGTGGCGTAAAACACCACGTTTTCAGGCCGCCCTTCTATTCCGCCGTCCAGAATTGCCTTAAGCGACTTATAATGTTCGTCGTCATGGGAAAACGACAGATCATCGCAAAACAGCAAGAATCGTTCATCTGTTTGGCGCAGCAAGTTCAGCAAGCGCCCGATAGAAGGCAGGTCTTCGCGCTGCACTTCGATCAGTTTCAACTGCTGGCCGCTGGCCACAACGGCGCCATGCACAGCCTTCACCAGTGAAGATTTCCCCATCCCGCGCGCGCCCCACAACAGGGCGTTATTGGCGGGCAAACCACGGGCAAATTGCATGGTGTTTTCCATCAGCGTATCGCGCGAACGATTGATCCCCACAAGCAGCGCCAGATCCACCCGGTTGACCTTGGCCACAGGTTCCAGGCGATCCGGCTCTACATGCCAAACGAACGCATCCGCGCCTGCGAAATCTGGCGCATCAAGCGGGCTGGGCGAAATCCGTTCCAGCGCCTGTGCTATACGTTCAAGGGCCGCGTCATTCATTGGCGTCACTTTCGTCTTCGTCTTCTTCATCGTCCAGCAAACCTTCGGCCCGCAGACGTTCATTGCGCTTTTTTTCAACCCGCCGCACCAGCCAGATCGACACTTCGTAAAGGCCGTAGACGACGACAAAAAGGATGATCTGGGTAATGACGTCCGGCGGCGTAACTATCGCGGCCAGACACAGGATCGCGACAACTGCGTATTTGCGCACATTGCCCAGCCCCTCGGAACTGACCAGCCCCGCCTTGCCCATCAAGGTCAGCAAAACAGGCAGTTGGAAGCACAGGCCAAAGGCCACGATGAACTTGATCGACAGGCGCAGGTATTCCTGAACCGAGCCTTGAAAATCAACGGTGGCCGCGACAGCCTCACCTTCTGAACCCGAGGGGCCGCCGGGCTGCTGGAAGCCCAGAAAGAAATCAAACGCCAGCGGCATAACCACGTAAAACGCAAACGCCGCCCCCAGCAGGAACATCAGCGGCGAGGCTGCCAGAAACGGCAAAAACGCGTTCTTTTCGGTCCGGTAAAGCCCCGGTGCCACGAAACGCCACAACTGATAGCCGATATAAGGAAACGACAGCACAAGACCGCCAAACAGCGAAATCGAGATCGCGACAAAGAACCCTTCCTGCAGCTTGATAAGGATCAGTCCGCAATCCGTCTGGCCGCGCTCGGCCATGGCGCTGCACAGGGGGTCGGTCAGAAAGTTGAAGATCGGGTTCCACACCGTAAAGCAGATTACCATGCCGATGATAAAGGCGATGGCTGAATGGATCAGCCTGTTGCGCAACTCGGCCAGATGCTCGATCAGCGGGGCCGCGCTTTCTTCGATGTCCTCATTTTCTGGGATGTCGTCGGTGCTACTCATTTAGCAGCCTTCTTGGCACGCGGTTTTTTGGCGGCCGGTTTGGCAGCGGCTTTCGCTGGCGTCTTCGCGACCGCCTTTTTCCCGGCGGGTTTGGCCGCAGCTTTCTTGGCGGCCGGTTTGGCCGAAGGCTTCTTGGCGGCGGGCTTCTTTTGGGTCGCAGGTTTGGCTGCCGCTATTTTCTCTGCAGCAATGCGATCGCTGGCTTTTTGGGCCGCCGACTCACGGATTTTTTTGGCGGACTCGGCGCGCTCTTTACTTAATGCTTCGGTCGCTGGCCCCTTGCTTTTTTCGGGCGTGTCCAGCGGATCCCATTTTTCAAAATCCTTAGCTGCATTTTTCAACGTATCCAGCCCAAGGTTCTTTGCAGATGTCATCTTTTTCAGGTCTTTAGCAACATCCTTGACCCCAGCCTCGTCGGCGGCGTCCTCCATCGCGCGACTGAATTCCCGCGCCATTCCTCGCGCCTTGGCCGTAAACCGACCAAGCGTGCGGAACATTCCGGGCAAGTCTTTGGGACCAACCACGATCAGCGCAACGACGCCAATGACCAGCAGTTCGGTCCAGCCAATGTCAAACATACGCGTTCAATCCCCGACGGTCAGGCGATCAGGCCTTGTCTTTTTCAGCTTCCGGCGTCACGTCGCGGGCCGCATCGGCGGTGTCTTCAAGTTCTTTGGTGCCATCGCTCACGCCTTTTTTGAACGACGTGATGCCCTTGCCAACTTCGCCCATAAGCGAAGAGATTTTGCCGCGCCCGAAAAGGACCAGCACGACAACGGCGATCAGCAGAAGGCCGGGAAGGCCGATATTGTTGAGCATAGGTTCTCTCCCTGATCCGGGGCGATCAGTCGCCCCTGTGTATTCATTGAATATATGTATGGACTATGTGCTGTTTGGAAAAGCACCAAAACCAGTTTGGTCGACATTTTTTTGCGTTAATCAGCCTGTTAAGGTATCTATTTGCGCTGCCGAAATGACCAGCCGATCAATATCCGATTGTATTTATGCTGATTTATTACATTAAGTAATGTAAGTTAATCATTGCTTTTAAACACAAAACAACGTTCACGGCGGATCATTAGCCAAAGCGGTGTGCCCGGATCCGGTAGAAAAACCGACGGTACAGTCGCTTTCAGTAATGATCCGTCATAATCCATCCGAAACTCGATCAGACTTTCCCGCCCAACAAAGCGCGCCCGTTCAACGACACCCCGCGCTGGAGTTCCGTCTTGTTCTGTCGGGTTGGGGCCTTTGCCATCGCGATCGAAATCGATGCGCAGATGCTGCGGGCGAATTACGATGTCAATTCTGGCTTTGTCCGGGTGGCCGGGCGCCAAAAAACCGCCAAAGGCCGTGTCGACCAAAGATCCATTAACAATGCCACTTATCACATTGATATCACTAAAAAATGCGGCCACTTTCAAGTCGTTTGGCACGTTGTAAATGTTGTATGGCGCGCCCACCTGAACAATGCGCCCATCGCGCATCAGGGCAATCTCATCTGCCATGCGCATTGCTTCATCCGGTTCATGGGTCACGAGCAATACGGCTGTGCCTTCGTCTTTCAGCACGCTCAGGGTGGTGTCGCGGATATCATCTTTCAAACGCTCATCAAGACCCGAGAACGGCTCATCCATCAGCATGATACGCGGGCGGGGCGCAATCGCGCGGGCAAGTGCCACACGCTGCTGTTCGCCACCCGATAGTTCATGCGGATAGGCATCAACAGCCGCCGCCATATCGACGCGTTTCAACAAATCAGCGACCCGCTTTTGCTGTTCAGGTTTTGGGCCCGTTAGGCCGAAGGCAACATTCTCGGCCACTGAAAGATGCGGGAACAGCGCGAAATCCTGAAACATAAGGCCGATTGAGCGGGCCTCGGGCGGCATGAAAGTGCTTTCGTCGCTGATCAAAGCGCCGTCTACCAAAACCTCGCCGCTGTCCTGCTGATCGACCCCGGCGATAATGCGAAGCGTCGTTGTTTTGCCACACCCTGATGGCCCCAACAGACAGGTGACCTGACCGGGCATAACCCGCAACGACACGTCATCGACGGCAAGGCGGCCGTCAAAGTGGCGCATCAGGTTGCGCACCTCCAAACGTGGTGTCGGTGTGGTCACGTCCTTCTCCGCCGTATTAAATTCTTTAGGCCCATCGGGCATCAGCCCGATAACAGCCGTTGGCCCGCGTCGCAAGTGACCGGCCAACGCCCTGACCTTAGAAAGTAGCGTTGATACCACCGCCATCAAGCAGAATATTCTGACCCACGATATAGCCGGAATATTGCGAGCACAGGAACGCACATGTGGCGCCAAATTCATCCGCTGTGCCGAACCGCCCAACCGGGATTCCAGCAGTCCGCCGACGAATAGATTCTTCTACCGTTATGTTTTCGCGCTTGGCCATAGCGATATCCAGCGCGACTGCCCGATCCGTCGCATGTATCCCCGGCAGCATATTGTTGATCGTAACACCCGTATGGGCGATATCGCGCGCGGTAACAGCGACAAACCCTGTCAACCCGGTGCGCGCCGAGCTGGACAGTCCAAGTCCGGGGATCGGACCTTTGACCGACTGGCTGGTGATGTTAACCACCCGCCCCCAGCCGCGCCCCATCATATCGGGCAACAGCGCCTGCATCATTGCAATAGGTGCCAACATGTTGGCATCCAGCGCGCCGATAAAATCATCGCGGGTCCATTCTGTCCATTTTCCCGGCGGCGGGCCGCCTGCATTTGTTACCAGAATGTCGATGTTTTCCGCGCTTTCCAGCACAGCAGCGCGCCCGGCCTCGGTTGTGATATCGCCGGCGACGGTCGTGACCGTTACGCCAAAGCGATCCCGGATCTCTTCGCCCGATGCCTCCAACGCTTCGGCGCCGCGCGCATTCATCACCAGATTGACGCCAGCCTCGGCCAATGCTTTGGCACAGGCTAACCCAAGCCCTTTTGAAGACGCGCATAAGAGTGCAGTCTTGCCCGATATTCCCAGATCCATGTCATCCCCGCTGATGTAATTTGCCGCAACATGGCCCAACCCGCCTGTGCCCGCAATGGGAGAGCGGTTTGATTCGTAAAAACAAGCCCGCAGGACATTGGCAAAACCGTGATGAATGTTCGCTGATCGGGCTCGTTGTTTCGCCCAACTCGACAATCCGGAGGGGGTTGGCGCAGATTCAGGGGTTTCAGCCCCTCAAACTGCAACACGCATAGATTTGCCTTACCCTGAACGCGTCAATTCACAAAAAGCAAAACTCGCCGTGACCAACAGCAAGATCCCAGAGTCGCCCCCGATTTACACCCTGCCGGTTTACCGGTCCCAGGACATAACCGTCGTGGCCGGAGCAAATTTGGGCGACACGATAACGGACTGCGCGCATTTGATTCTGGAAGACGTTTATTCCCTGCGAAAATCGGCAACCCCGACCCGCCTATCAGTGACGCCGGGCAATTCACGGGATGAGTTTTTGATTGCATCTGACAGTGTTGCCGGGGCAGCCGGCGCGTCGGTCTATCTGGATTGTTGCATTACGCTAATGTCCCAAACGGGTGAAACCAGCGAGGCAATTGTCGTTGTTGAAACCAGTGCCGGACTGATCGCAGAAATATATCTGATGGCGCTGTCAGCTTTGGTTCCCGCCCAAATTTATACCCTGGTGAAGATAGATCGGAGCGCTGCCAAAACACGGTTTAGCGATATCGCCTGTGTTTCCTTCACGCGCGGCACCCATATCTTGCTGGCTGACGGGTCGCAGACAGTGATTGAAACCCTGCAAATCGGTGATGCGGTTATGACGCGCGATCACGGGGCACAGACAATACGCTGGATAGGCAAACAGACGTATCGGGCAATCGGGGATTTTGCGCCAATTTTGATCCGCTCGGGTGCCTTGAATAATTCCAATGATTTGTGCGTTGGCCCAAACCACCGTTTGTTTGTCTATCAAAGAACCGATCAGATGAATGTCGGGCAAAGCGAAGTCACCATACGCGCCGGGTTATTGATTAACGGCACTACGGTCGTGCAAGTGCCCGGTGGGTTTGTGGACTACTATCAGTTGTTGTTTGACCGCCATGAAGTCATTTATATAGAAGGAATTGCGGCCGAAACGATGTTGGCAGATCACCGTGCGCGCCTTGCGATTCCGCCCGGAGTGCGAAAAAACCTGACGTCAGACATTCACAGGGCAAGGTCCGTGCTTGGGCACGACTTGCAAATCACGCAACTGAACGGAACCAAGGCCAATGAACTGTTGCGCCGAGCGTCCGAAGGATAGTTTTGGGCGACAAAGCGAGGTTCTGTGACCCCAGAATACTTGAGGCGAGGTTTACAGAAAGCCCAATTGTTGCAGGGGTGGGGTTGCCGCTCAAGGAGCGAAGCTGTCTTTGCGCCGCACCCCTAAAATATACCTCGCGTGCCCCAGATAGTGGCGCTTTTTATTATCATCAAGCTGGCCCTTTCGGGATTGGCGCACTGAACGAAAGAACGATTACCGCTCGCCGATAAAAACACCGTACACATAGCCCGTTCCAAATGAGCTGATCGCGCTCCCTGCAACGACCCCTTTTACTGCGCCGGTCGTCGGACTGACAAAATCGCCTGACAGATTTGACGTAATTGCATAGGTTTCACCGGCGCCCGTCAGCGCCCCATCAAGGTTGCCGGTAAATGTATATTCTGTAGACAAATCAGCGGCGGGGTCGATCACCCCGTTAGTAAGCGACAGGTCACCGGAATAAACACCCTCATTTTCATCAACGAACTGGGATGCCGCCCCCGAAATACTGCTTGTGCCAAAATCGGCCTGCAACGCCAAAGCGCCGTCAATAGAAATCTCGCCCGTGCTATTTTCAACGTCCAAACGAATGACACCAGCGAATTCAGCCGTGCCGCTGATTGGCAGGGTCGACGGGTCGGTCGCGGCGACGATGTCCCAGGTGCTATGCAAACCGGCAGATGCGATTTCATATCCAGCGTAAGTTGGTTGGGTTGGGGGCGGCGTTGTGCTCGAGTGGCCGTCATCGGCAGCGCCGCCGCCGCAGGCCGCAACGAAGACACAGGCCAGCAGGCCCCAAAAAGTCAGAGTGATTTTCTGCATTGTGTTAGCGCGCCGAACACGGCGCAATCCCTTAAACCGATCCATCCGCAAGCAACCTGCGCCAAACTGCTGAAAATCGGGTTAACCGGGATTGCCGTGCCTTTCGCACAGCATCCGCAAGCGAACGTATTTGCACCGCCGCCTGCCCTGCCCTATATGGGCAAACATGTTAGATACCAGTCATAATCGCCCCGACCTGCCGGCAGAAGTTGCCCGGCGGCGCACCTTTGCCATCATCAGCCATCCGGATGCGGGCAAGACCACGCTGACCGAAAAATTTCTGCTTTATGGTGGCGCGATCCAAATGGCTGGGCAAGTGCGCGCAAAAGGTGAATCGCGGCGCACGCGGTCGGATTTTATGAAGATGGAGCAAGACCGCGGGATCTCGGTTTCGGCCTCGGCGATGTCGTTTGATTTCGGCGATTTTCGGTTCAATCTGGTCGACACGCCCGGCCACTCGGATTTTTCCGAAGACACCTATCGCACCCTGACGGCGGTGGATGCGGCGGTGATGGTGATTGACGGGGCCAAAGGCGTAGAAAGCCAGACCCAAAAGCTGTTTGAAGTTTGCCGCCTGCGCGACCTGCCGATCCTGAC
>JAHRVC010000229.1 GCA_019090885.1 Marinosulfonomonas sp. | reverse complement strand
CATTGCATCAAACGGATTCCGTCCGTCCACTTGGTGGACATGAACCCATTCTGGGTTGAGTGACTACCATCCATGTGAGAGCGTCGGCATAACTAAATGATGAGGGAAATCACGGTGACAAGCACGTCCGAAAACGTTGCCCCGCCTGAAAACGCAGCTTTGCAAATTTCAGGTCTGACCGCGGGTTATACGTCCGTTGATGTCATGCGCGATGCGTCTTTGGTGGTGGAACCGGGCGAAGTTGTTCTGCTGACCGGGCATAACGGGGCGGGCAAAAGCTGCCTTGTGGAAACCGTTTTCGGCCTCATCTCGCCAACGTCAGGCAGTGTAAATTGGTGCGGCGAAGATGTTACCGGCCTTTCGCCGCGCGCCCTGTTACAGCGCGGGTTGGTTCTGGTGCCGCAGGGTGGCGGCGTCGTCAAAAACTTGACGGTCTGGGAAAACCTGCAACTTATCGCGCCGGGCCTGACAGAGGACCGCTCGGGTTCTGCTATTTCAGACGCGAACGAGGCCGCTTATGCAGTTCTTGACCGGGTTCCAATCCTTGCCGAGCGAAGCCGCCAGATCGCGGGCTCGCTTAGTGGCGGGCAATTGCGCCTGTTGTCGATTGCGCGGGCGCTGATCGCAAAACCAAAGCTATTAATTATCGATGAACCGTTTCTGGGGCTATCAGGCACGTCCGGGGATCTGATCCTAGATCTCTTTGATGAGATGCTAAAATTGGGTGATCGGTTTAGTGTCATCGTTGTGGAGCAGCAGTTGTTCCGACTAACCGGGCGCATAGACCGGTATTACGTAATGAACCAAGGAAAGATCGTTCGAAGTGGCGCCGGGGAAGAACTGTGGTCGCTTGAAACAGAAGAACTCTGGTCGCTCAGTTAACTTTTAATCTGATCAGAACATATGAAAATCGCATGAACTAAAACTGGATACTAATGTCTTATCAACTTTTCCTCCAAGTTCTCGCCAACGGTGTATTCACCGGCATTTTGTTCGGTGGAATCGCGGTTGCCTTAGCGATATGCAATCTTGCGGACCGTTCGTTGCATGTGGCAATCGGTTCGGTCATCGCGCTGATCTCGTTTTTCTGGCTTGCTATCGTTCGTGGGGAAATACCTGTTGTCCTTGGGTTTATCCTGTTGGCTGGCGTCGCATTGGCCGCAAACCTTGCCTGTCTCGCCGTCTACCGATGGCTTAGTCGGCGCGGCGTAAATGCGGAAGGTATCGTAGTTGCCTCGTTCGGTTTGCTTATCGCCGGAAATTCGGCCCTTGAACTGATCTATGGCACCGAGCTGGAAAGCATGCGCGCGCCGTGGTTACAGGGCAAAATAAAAATTGGCGGTATCCGGTTCTTTTACAGCGACATGATAATGAGCGGCGTCGTGCTGTCGATGATGGCGGCACTTTGGGCTACGTTACGTTCTGGCGGGCTTTCGCTGCAACTGAGGTCGGTGTTCCACGACCCCCGAGAGGCCGCGATAGCCGGTGTCAACATCCCGCTGATTCAGGTGCTGGCCTATGCGTTTAGTGCGGTCCTTGTCATCATTATCGCTCTGTCTATCGGCAGCCGATCATCGGTCCACCCGCATATGGGATTTTTCCCTCTGCTCATCGGAATTGCGGCCCTTGTGACCGGGGGGCTGGGAAGCGTGCGAAGCGCTTTCCTGTCGGGGATCGCGATGGGGATCATCTGGGATTTTGTCGGCATCTACTTTGGCACAGTTTGGCAATTCGCCTCGGTATTCGGAATTCTGGCAGTTGTGCTTTTGACCGCACCAGAGGGGCTTTTCTCACTCAAATTCAGGTGGCGGCGAAAAGCCACTGAACACAACATGTAACTAAATATCGGGCGACCAGAACAGGCGAGACGCCAAGGCGCGGCGAAAAAAGGACAAGGCACGAAAATGATTACATACGTCGTAACGGTCTTCAGTCTGATGCTGATCACAGCGTTGTTGTGTATCAGCTTCGATATACTTGCAGGGGACCTAAAACTTATGTCGCTGGCGACACCCGCAATCGCAGGTGTTGGTGCTTACGCCGCAGCGATTAGCGACGTTACCTATGGTTTGCCACTGGCCGTCGGGTTGCTGGCGGCGATTGCGGCATCCTGCATAATCGGCTTTGTTCTGGCAGCGATCAGTGTGCGGGTGTCGGATGTCTATTTCCTGCTTGTCTCGATGGCCATGGGGCTAATTTTGGTCACCATTTTTGATCAGGCACGCTCAATAACAAATGGACCAAGCGGCATCGCAGGCGTGTCCCCGTTTGAGGTTTTTGGCCTGACTGTCCCCCAAAGCGGACTGTTGATTGGCATCTCGCTTTTGCTTGTGGTGGGACTGCTCGTCACCGGAATTAGGCGATCTTACATCGGGCGACGATGGCGGGCCTTGGGGGATGACAAACTTGCGGCGACCAACGTTGGCATTGACCCCAAACGCGAGTTGGTCAAATGCGTTGTGCTGTCCTCGGGCGTCGCTGGGACGGCCGGGTTTCTTCATGCGCATGTTGTTGGCATTGTTGATCCCTCGCCGTTTGGGCTGCAGGCGGCCATTCTAATTCTGGCGCTGGCCATCGTTGGCGGCAGCGGTCGGGTTTGGGGCAGCATTGCCGGCGCGAGCGTTGGTATCTTTATTCCCGAGGTGCTGCGATTTATGCCGCTTGAGAACCTTGCGGCCCACCAATCAGTTATCAGAGAAGTGATTTTTGGCGTTCTGCTGGTTCTTTTCCTTGGGTTTCGCCCCAACGGTTTGCTTGGACGTAAAACAGTCACACAAATGAGTGTCAGCTAATGAAGCCAATTTTAGAAATTTCCGACATATCGGTCTGGTTTGGTGGTCTGGCGGCGCTGCAAAACGTGTCCCTGCATGTTGAGCCGGGTGAATGCCTTGGCATTATCGGCTCCAACGGGGCGGGTAAATCTACACTGGTCGATGTCATCTGTGGCGCGCGTGTCCCCAACGGCGGCACGATATCAATGGATGGAACAGCCCTGCCCGGCGAGGGGCCGCGTGCGCGCGCATTGCGGGGCCTGTCGCGGACATTCCAAGGATTGCGGTTGTTTTACGATCTTACTGCGCGCGAAAACATTCTTGTGCGTGCCGAGGCGCTTGGCGTGGAACGGCCAAAAGAAAAGACCACTGCAATATTAGAGGAACTGGACCTCCTGGAAGACGCCGATATTTCCGCGGCGGCATTACCTTTGGCACGGCAAAAATCTATTGCGGTTGGGCAAGCGATGGTGACGGACCCCAAGGTCACAATTCTGGATGAACCGCTGGCCGGGCTGGACGGCCACGGTGTGCAAACTGTGCAGGACCTGATCCGGTCGCGGCTGAAAAACAGCGATCACAGCATCGTTCTGATTGACCACAATGTAACAGCCGTCGCCGCTGTTGCCAGCCGGATTGTATTTATGCACAACGGCCAAGCCCTGCTGGCCGGACCCACAAGCGAAGTTCTGAGTTCATCAGAAGTATCCGAGCTTTATTTTGGCAAAACCCGCGCCTGACATTGATGAAAAAACCGTTCGGGGAACAAAGAAAAACCGCCAGCGCACAACGCTTGCACCGGCGGTTTTTGCTGTAAATAGTTTTAACGGTTCAGCAGAAAATCGATGTGAATTCTGTTGAATTCTGCCGGGTCTTCAAACTGCGGCCAATGTCCGCAACCATCCATCACGACAAAACCCGCACCGGGGATCAAATCTGCAATACGCTGACCTTCCTCGGTGGTCGCCGTTGGATCGTGTGACGTCCAAAGAACAAGCGTGGGTGCATCAATCTCGCCAGTTTGTTCTTCTGAAAACATGTTACGGCGCCGGATATCAGGCACTTGCAGACACAGGATTTTCTGCATGATGTCGATCATTCCGGGCTGTGAATAGATCGTGCGACGCACGTTCACCAGATCATCGTTTACATGGTTTTTATCATGCATCAGAAATTCGAGCCGGGTCCTGATACGTTCGTAGTTCGGATCTCGGACTGCCTCCATCGACAGGCGCGTTATTCGTTCCATCACGGCATGATTGAACGTCCAGCCACCGGCAGTGTTAAGAACCATACGGTCGATCATATCAGGGTATGTGTGGGCAAAATGCGCGGCCACCCAGCCACCAAGGGACTCACCCGAGATATGGGCCTTGTCGCGGCCAAGCGCCTTTACGATCGCTGCCACATGGGCTGAATAGTCTTTGATCTCATAGTCGATATCTGGCTTATCGCTCCAACCGTGACCGACCAGATCAATCGAGAACGTCCAAAAATGTTCGGCGTGGGCTGCCATGTTACGCGTGTAGGCTTCGGCATGCCCGCCGGTGCCATGAATAAGGATAAGCAGCGGTTTGTCGCTTGAGCCGGCCGACAAGTAACGGGTGCGAATTCCGCCGGCGTCCAGATATCCTTGCGTGAATTCGACCCCTGTCAGGTCCGCCCACATTGAAGCATGTGTCACTTTTT
>JAHRVC010000228.1 GCA_019090885.1 Marinosulfonomonas sp. | reverse complement strand
GGCCAAGGCGTTGATCAAGGAAATCGACCATCTGGCCAAGCTGGTGCAAAAGGCGCAGGAGGCCGCGATTGCAGGGGGCGAGAAAGCCGCTGAAGGGAAAAAGCTTCTCTCCGTGATTGCCGAGGCGCGGGGGCCGTTGACGGGCGATCCTGATGTACATCTGACGGTGACCGGAACGTTGAAACGCGCTCGCTATTTCGAGGGGCAGGCAGAATGGCTGTTGTCGCGTTTCCCAGAAGGCAAGCTGCGGAATGTGGAGGGGCTGGTCAAACTGGTGGATCAAGAGGAACTCGCCGCCAATGACTACAGCCTGACGCCGGGGCGCTATGTGGGTGTGGCACCCGAAGTGGATGATGAGGACTTTGATTTTGAAGAGACGATCAAGGATATCCACCTTGAGATCGAAACATTGAACGCCGAAGCGGCAGAGCTGGCCGATACCATCGCCAAGAATTTTGAAGAGCTGATTGTATGAGTATCGCAGAACAGCAATCATTAGGTGATTTCGCAAAAGTAATTTCTGGCTACGCGTTTAAGTCCAAGGATTTTATTGAGTCCGGCGTACCAGTCGTGAAGATTGCTAACATCAAACATGAACACGTCATTCTTGAGAACGCCCAATTCCTCCCAAAAGATTTTCTAACTGTCCCTGACAGGTACCACGTCCGGGAAGGCGACGTAATGATCTCGCTCACTGGTTCCCATGTTTCCCAACCAAACTCGGTCGTCGGCAGAGTAGCCCGATACAGGCACGATTCAGTAGCCCTGTTGAACCAACGTGCAGCTCGGGTCGTAATTCATGACCCAGCGTCTTTGGATCAAGCATTTCTATATTATTTCTTGAGACAAAAAGAAGTTACGTATGCACTTGCATTGAATGCAAGTGGCGCAGCCAATCAAGCGAACATTAGTCCAACCGATGTCGAGAGTGTCAAATTGCCATTGATCTCGTTGGCAACGCAAACGCGCATTGCGGCGATCCTCTCTGCCTATGACGACCTGATCCAGAACAACCGACGGCGGATTGCGTTGTTGGAGCAGGCGGTGCGGCTACTCTACCGCGAATGGTTCGTCCATTTCCGCTTTCCCGGCCATGAGACAGCAAACTTTGTCGATGGGCTGCCAGAGGGCTGGGAACGGGTGAAACTCGAAGATGTTTGCACAAGAATAACTGACGGCTCACATGCAAGCCCCAAATCGGTTGACGAAGGTCTACCGATGGCTTCAGTCAAAGACATGCGCGATTGGGGCATAGAAACGAAAGGTTGTCGGCAGATAGGCAGCGATGACTTTGACCAGTTGGTCAAGGCCGATTGTAAGCCGCTTTTGAATGATGTTCTGATTGCAAAGGATGGCAGTTACTTGAAGCATTGCTTCGTCATTCAAAAGGAGATCGACCTAGTTATTCTGTCATCGATTGCGATATTGCGGCCCAATGATAGGATTGACCCACAATATTTAAGTTTCACATTGCGTGATCCTCATATCAAAGAACGCATGAAAGGCTATGTATCTGGTGCAGCTCTACCTAGGATCATCCTTCGTGAGTTCCGAGGTTTTGAAATTACGCTGCCTAATGAGGAAGCACAGGCAGAGTGGATAGCTCGCATCCATCCAATCGCAAGACA
The DNA here is from genome assembly GCA_019090885.1 of Marinosulfonomonas sp. Classification (GTDB taxonomy): domain Bacteria; phylum Pseudomonadota; class Alphaproteobacteria; order Rhodobacterales; family Rhodobacteraceae; genus NORP110. The sequence continues at coordinate 47,319 of JAHRVC010000228.1, read as the reverse complement.
ATGTGGATTGCTAATTGAACAGAATGAACAACTCACCAAAGCCCGCGACCTTCTTCTCCCACGTCTCATGGATGGACGCATTCCCGTATAAGTGTAGTATTTTCAAATGAATGATTTCACCGAAGACCATTTGGTCCAGACAACCATGGCCGACTATTTGCACGATGTGCACGGCTGGCGCTCTGTCATGGCGTGGAACCGCGAGACCTTTGGCGTCGAGGGCACGCTAGGGCGACGCTCTGACAAAGATGCGGTGCTGACCCGCTATCTGTCCGAGGCATTGGTTAAGTTGAACCCCGGCCTGCCTGATGTGGCCTACAAACAAGCCCTGCGCGAGATCACGGACATCTTCGGCTCTCAATCCCTGATCCGCATCAATCAGGACAAATATCAGCTGATCCGCGACGGGGTGAAGGTGAAGTTCCGCCAGAATGGCGAACAGAAAATCGAACGGCTGCTGGTGTTCGACTATGACACGCCCGAGAACAACGATTTCCTATGTGTGCGGGAAATGTGGATACGTGGTTATGCCCACAGGCGGCGGGCGGACATCATCGGCTTCGTCAACGGTTTGCCGCTGATGTTTTGCGAGCTGAAGCGTCCCGACAAAGACCTGCGCCGCGCCTATAACGAGAACCTGAGCGACTACAAAGACACCGTCCCTCATCTGTTCCATTTCAACGCGATGGTCATTCTGGGCAACGGCGAACAGGCCAAGATGGGATCGATCAGCGCGGAGTATGAGCATTTCGCGGATTGGCTGAAGCTGGATGAAGGCGACCGGCGCGACGATATGCTGCCGATGGAGGCGTTGCTGAAGATCGTCTGCGATAAGCGGCGATTTCTGGACTTGTTCGAGAACTTCATCCTGTATGCGGATACGGCCAACGGCCCCGCAAAAATTCTTGCCAAGAACCACCAATATCTTGGTGTGAACCGGGCGGTTGAGGCCGTGAAAAAGCGCGAGAGCCTGAACGGCAAGCTGGGCGTGTTCTGGCACACGCAAGGATCGGGCAAGTCGTTCTCGATGGCACTGTTTACCCAGAAAGTCCATCGAAAGCTTGGCGGCGACTACACCTTCCTTGTGCTGACCGACCGAACCGATCTGGACAATCAGATTTACAAGACGTTCGCCTCGGTAGGGTTGGCCAATAACGACAAAGACCCCTGCCGTGCGGCTTCGGCCAAAAACACTCGCGAACTGCTTGGTCAGCAGAAAAAGGTCGTCTTTGCGATGATCCAGAAATTCACTGACGCAGAAGCAGAAGGTGGCGTCTATTCGGAGCGCAACAACGTGATCGTGATGACCGATGAGGCCCATCGCACACAGTACGGCACTTTGGCGCTAAACATGCGGAAAGGTCTGCCCAATGCCAGTTTCATCGGCTTCACCGGCACCCCGCTCTTTGCTAACGACGAGATCACCAAGCAAGTTTTCGGCGCTTATCTGTCCACCTACGACTTTCAGGATGCCATCCAAGACGGTGCGACGCTACCGCTGTTCTATGATGCGCGGGGCGACAAGCTTCAGGTTTCTGGTAACGGGCTGAACGAAAAACTGGCTGAAGCCATTGCAGACGCTGAGATCGACGACCCCGACGTTGCAGCCAAGCTGTCAGACGATCTTAGGCGCGAATACCATGTTGTCACTGCCGAACCACGGCTACGCCATGTGGCCGACGACTTTGCTTGGCATTTCGCGACGAATTGGGAGAGCGGCAAGGGCATGTTCGTGGCCATCGACAAGGTCACGGCAGTCCGCATGTTTAACTACATTCAGGAGGCGTGGCAGGCCCGCATAGACGCTCTGGAACAAGAGTTGAAGACCGTCACGGATGATCAGGAAGGGATCATTCGGGGGCGACAACTTGAGTGGATGCGCGAGACTCAAATGGCGGTTGTCGTTAGTGATGAACAGAATGAAGTGAAGAAATTCAAAGACTGGGGCTTGGACATCATCCCTCACAGGAAGCGGATGAAGGACGGGTTCACGGTCAAGGAATTTGTCGGCGGACGCGAAGTTGAAAAACGTTTGGATGTGGAGACCGCCTTCAAACGTGATGATCACCCTTTTCGCATCGTGATTGTGTGTGCGATGTGGCTGACGGGTTTCGACGTGCCGTCTCTTTCAACGCTATATCTAGACAAACCGTTGCAAGCCCATACGCTGATGCAGGCCATTGCCCGCGCCAATCGCGTCAAAGAGGGCAAGAACAACGGGCTGATCGTGGATTACTGCGGCATCTTGAAAAATTTGCGAAAGGCACTCGCCACCTTCGCAGGCCACACAGGTGAGGGGCCAGTTGGAGGTGGCGGCGAAGGCGAAGGCCCAGAAGTCGATCCGCTCAACCCCGATGACAAACTGCTTGAAGAGCTGGCCGAGGCTATCGGACTAGTGCGTGAGCGTCTGCAAGATGAAGGCTATGACCTCGACCGAATGAAGACAGCCACAGGGTTTGACAAGCTGAAAACTCTCAAGGACGCGAAAGAACTTATCAACACCAACGACGAGACGCGAAAGGGCTTCGAAATCACCGCTCGCGCAGTATTTCGCAAGTACAAGGCGTGTCTGACATTCGCGCAGGTCGAAACCTACAAACCCGACTACCAAGCCATCAACTATATCTACAGCTCGTTGCAGGAGGACAAGGCCGAAGCGGATACCGCAGCAATCATTCAGAAGCTGAATGCTATAGTTGCGGAAGCCATCAATATTAAAGCTGACCGCGAGGAAGAACGCATATTCGACATATCAAAGGTCAACTTTGAGCTTCTGCGCAAGGAGTTCGCTAAGAGTGATCGCAAGGCCAGCGATGTGCAGGACATGCGAAGTGTCATTCAAAAGCGCCTTGCCAAGATGCTGGCAGATAACCCTACGCTGAATGACTTTCAGGAACGCTTCGATAAGATCGTTTCCGAGTACAACGAAGAAAAAGACAAGAATACAATCGAGGCCACGTTTGAAGCTCTAATGCGCCTCACGACAGAGATGGAAGGTGAAGCGCAAGCCCATGTCGCTCTCGGATTAACGCCAGACCAAAAACCTGTCTTCGATTTGTTGGTTCGTGAGGACCTGACCAAAGAGGAAATCCGGCAAATCAAATCGGCATCTGTTGAACTGCTGAAAGCTATTCAACGCAAAATTGAAGACGTGCAGGACGTGTTTTTGAAACAGGCCACCAGAGACGGGCTTAGGCAGGAGATTTACGATCTACTCTATGACGAGCGAACCGGCCTTCCGGCATCGAAGTACGACGACGACGCATTGGGTGTGAAAACTGATGAGCTGTTTAAGTTCTTTGAGAACCAATACGCATCCACACACACTTCTCGGGCATACACCTAAACGCCTCTGTTCAGCACTTCAAATTTCGATTCGGTGGCGACTCCGTGGCGATTCAAGAAGATGGTAGTGGGCATGAAAAAACAAAGAAGCCCTCTAAGATATTGATCTTAAAGGGCTTATTATGGCTCCGGCGGTAGGGGTCGAACCTACGACAAATTGATTAACAGTCAACTGCTCTACCACTGAGCTACGCCGGAATACCGAGGGCGGATATAGCAAGGGTGTTATGCCGCGTCCAGAGTATTTGTTGGTTAAATGTATCTTACGTCATCGATCAATCAGATCAGGCGGAAATCGGCAGCAGCGGAAATGTTAGGTTCAGCCGTGACACGGGATTGTTCTATTAGATCAATAAGATGCGCAAACAGGCTGCGGGATGCGGCCGGGTGCATGTTTTTAGGCGTATCCGCATAGACGACACTGGTTAAAGCCGCCAGCGTCTGATGGCCTTGCGAAAGGGCCACCATAATTGCCTTTTCCCGTTTGCGACGGTGATCCAGCAACCATTGTGTTCGCGCAGCAGGGTCCGCAATCGGATCGCCGTGGCCTGAGTAAAACACCCTGTCCCGGCGCTTGGCCAACCTCTCTGTCGATGCCATGAACGCTGTCAGGTCACCATCGGGGGGTGACACCATTGAGGGCGCCCAACCCATGACGTGATCGCCTGAAAATACGGCATCATCCCACACAAAACACAAATGGTTACTTAGGTGGCCCGGCGTCCAAATGGCTTCCAACGCCCAGTCCTGCCCTGACACAACGTCCCCGTCAGCAAGGATTTCATCGGGCGAGAATTCGTAGTCTATTCCTTCGCTGCTATCGCCCAGCCCCTCTGTCACCAGACGTTTCATCACGTCGCTACGCCCGGCTTGGCTATCACCAAATGCATAGACGGGCGCGCCGGTGGCCTCGGCAAGTGCGCGCGACAGCGGTGAGTGGTCACGGTGCGAATGGGTCACCAGAATGTGGCTGACGGTTTCGCCCGGCTTCAACGCGCCAAGCAGGGCATCCAGATGCGTTGGGTCCGCTGGCCCCGGATCAAGCACCGCCACGCGACCTTCGCCCAGAATATAGCTGTTGGTGCCCCAATAGGTCATGTGTGACGGGTTGGGTGCCAGAACGCGGCGCAGGCCGGGTTCGAGCGTGATCAGTGTTTCGGGGCGGTTCGTGTGCATAGTGTCTTCCTTGCCGTGGATTCTGGCGTTACCAATAGCGTATGAATTTTAACTGGCTCAAACGATATATGCCACGCGGCCTTTACGGGCGCGCCGCTTTGATCCTGTTGGTTCCAATCATTTCGCTGCAAGTGGTTGTATCACTGGTCTTTATTCAGCGCCACTACGAGGATGTGACACGCCAGATGACCCGCTCGCTGGCGCTGGAACTGCAATTCCTGCTGGAAGAGGTGAACACATCCGGCAACCTGATCGAGGCGACGGCGCGGGTTGCCCGCTTGGCGGACCCGCTGGCGTTGGACGTTGAACTGGCGGTCGATGCTGGCCGGCTACGCGATTCGCGTAATTTTTATGATTTATCGGGTAGGGTAGTAATTGAAATATTACGCGATGAAATCACGCCGATCATTGCGGTGGACGTGAAATCTGATTCCAAACACGTCAGGTTGTGGATGGAGACCGAGTTTGGGCAAACCCGTGTTTTCGTCAGCCGCAGCCGGGTTTCGGCGTCCAATCCACATCAGTTTTTGGTTTTGATGGTATTTGTCGGCCTCGTGATGACGCTGGTGGCCTTCATTTTCCTTCGCAATCAGTTGCGTCCGATTCGCCTGTTGGCACGGGCGGCTCAGGCTTTCGGAAAGGGGCGGATCGAACCTTACCGGCCAGCGGGAGCGATAGAAGTACGCTCTGCAGGGAATGCATTTTTGGATATGCGGGCGCGCATCGAACGCCAGATCGAACAGCGGACCTTGATGCTGTCTGGCGTTAGCCATGATTTGCGCACGCCGATAACCCGACTCAAGTTGGGGCTGTCGCTGCTAGACGGCGATGCGGACACCAAAGATCTGATGCGCGACGTTGAAGATATGGAACGGCTGCTGGACGAATTTCTGGCCTTTGCGCGTGGCGATGCGCTGGATGATCTGGCCGAGGTTGATCCGATCGCACTTGCCCGCCAAATCGCCGAGAAATTTAACCGAATCGACAACGTGCTGGAGTTTTCCAGCTTAAAAGGCGAGGGGCTGGCAATGATGCGGCCCGTAGCGGTGCAGCGTGCGTTGGAAAACCTGATCGGGAATGCTTTGCGCTATGGCGAAAAGGCCTGCCTGGGTGTCCAAGTGCTGGACCGCTCGGTTCGTTACACAATCGAGGATGATGGCCCCGGCATTGCGCCAGAACTATACGAGGAAGCGCTAAAACCATTCGCGCGGCTGGATGCGTCACGCAATCAAAACAAGGGCTCGGGCGTTGGTTTGGGGCTTTCCATCGCGCAGGATATCGCGCGCCGACATGGCGGCACATTACAGCTGGGGGTAAGTGATAAGATGGGCGGGCTAAAAGTGGATTTGATACTGGCGCGCTGATACGAAAATGGACGGTGGGCGTAGTCCTAGGCCAGCCAGCCTCGGCCCCTAATTCCCTGTTAACAGAAAATTAACCGGGAAATTAGCGTCTTTTGGGCCGATATCGGTCAGTTTTGGGGAATTCGGTTATCCAAAGGGCGACGCAGGGGGGGGGCGAAAAACAAGCCGCCGTCACTTCTGCCCCCCGATTAGGTGAAGCCCGATTAGGTGAAGATTGACATGAACACCGGGAATACCTGGGCCGAAGGGTCGATGTCCAAAGACGAAATGGCTGAGCTGGACGAATGGGTCGTAACAAGGGACGACTGCATGGAACAGGTTGATATTCTGCGCGGTGAGTTGAAAAACTCAGATGGTGAAAAGAACCGTTCGTTTCTGGAAACCGACATGGCGCCGGCACAATAGATCGTCGATATGGTCCATAATATGCTGGATCTGAAAGGGTATTCGGGGCCATTGGTGTGATGTTATCCGGCTGGTTTCCAGCGTCAAAAACGGGTCCACACCTAGGGCGACCAGTCTTGCCAGCGTAAATCCCGACCATCAGAATTTCGAGCTTACACCAGGCCAGCATTACCTCAACCCCATCCAGCCCTTGTAGGCCGGGGTGTTCACGATCGGCGCTGGAAACGAAAAGTTCGGGTTGGATGGCGAAGGGTTTGTGCATAGGTCCAAAATAGCAAATCAAACCACGCTGGGAATCCCTGAATTTTGCACAGGGCGCAGGACATTATCCGCCCAACAATCCCCGGTTGCAAACCTGCTCTTGTGCGCACCACGTGACTCGTGGAAATATTGCCAAAGGGATTAAGAATCATGAAGATTAAACCAGAAACTTATTTGTTCTAGTTCCAAGGGAACTTACCGTAATATTGGAACTACTTCAGAGTGATGAAGAACAAGCTAATCAGCACAAAAAGTAGAAGAGTTGCAGTCCTTGGATATGCGGCCCGATTGCCGGCGGCCGAAAACGTCTCTGACGTTTGGAAAATCTTATTGGACGGACGCTGTGTTATCTCTACTTTGCCGGCGGAACGATGGTCAGCGGAGCGATTCAAAAACCCCGATCGCAATAGTCGCGGCAAGACCTACGTTAACCGTGCTGGACTGGTCGATAATGTGTACGATTTCGACAGTGGGTTTTTCGAGTTAACGCCGCGCGAATGCGAGCAAATCGATCCTCAGCAGCGGATATTGCTTGAAACCGTTGCACTGGCCTTCGATCATGCGGGCATCGACACGGCGGCCTTGGATAAAGACCGAACGGGAGTTTTCGTCGGCGCAGCCTCGTCAGACCATTCGACGACCGCCATTCAGGATCTGTCGCTGATGGATGCGCAGTATATGCTTGGCAATACGCTTTCGATAATTGCGAACCGCATCTCCTACCATTGGGATTTAAAAGGGCCGAGTTATACGGTTGATACGGCCTGTTCTTCTGGCCTTTTCGCGCTGGATCAGGCCCGGCAGGCGATTGAGCGGGGTGACATAGACACCGCGATTGTCGGTAGCGTAAATCTGCTGTTGTCGCCGTTGCCCTTTGTTGGGTTCGCCCAAGCCTCAATGTTGTCAGAGAAAGGTTTGTGCCACTCGTTTGGCAAAGATGGCGACGGTTATGTTCGGGCCGAGGGTGCCGTCGTATTCATCTTGCGCCGGGGTGACCTGGCCCAGAAGTCCGAGGATTTCATTAGGTCGTGGCTTGTGGCCACTGCAACCAACAGCGACGGTCGCACGCCTGGTATTGCCCTGCCATCCAGCGCCGCGCAGCAGGCGTTAATGGAACGGACTAAAACTGAGTTCGACATAGATCCGAACGATCTGGCGTTTGTCGAGGCGCATGGCACGGGCACTGCGGTTGGCGATCCGCTGGAAGCGCAGGCAATCGGGCAGGCCTATGGGCAGGCGCGGGAGACGGTCCTACCGATCGGGTCGGCAAAATCCAATTTTGGTCATCTGGAACCGGCCTCTGGCCTACTAGGGTTGCTGAAGGCGCAGCTGGCGCTGGAACACGGGATGATCCCGCCGTCTCTGCATGCGCGCGAGGTGAACCCGAATATTCCGTTTGGGAAACTTCAGATCGAAGTAGTGCAAGAGGCCACACCTGTCTTGACCCGGGACAAGCCGTGGCTGGCTGCCGTCAATTCCTTTGGGTTTGGCGGAGGAAATGCTCATGCGGTCCTACAACAAGTGCGGCCCCTTTCCACAGGACAAGCAGAGTTTGCCCCGGCGTTACGCATCAGTGCCGAGAGTCCGGAGGCGTTGCGCGCGCTAGCAATGAGATGGCGAGATCTTGCGGTCGCGAGGCAAGAGTCTCTGGCGCAAAAAATGGCCAATGCGAATACCCGCCTGACGCGACATCGCGAACGGCTGTGTGTGGTGGCCGGATCGGCAGAATCGCTGACCGAAAATCTGGACAGTTGGCTGGCCGACGGGGCGGGGCGCACGGCTGGGCAAGGGATTGCGCGGGTCGACCGTGCTAAGATCGGTTTCGTCTTTTCCGGGAACGGTTCGCAATGGGCGGGCATGGGGCGGCATATGCTCCGGTCCGACCCGGTTTTTCGCAAAAGCTTTGAAGCGACGAACGCTATCTTCGTAGATCTCGGTTCTGAGTCTGTGATCGACATGCTTATGTCTTCGGATCTGGGATTGCGGTTGGACCGTGCGCCTGTGGCGCAGCCATTGCTGTTGGCCATTCAGATTGGGCTGGTGGATGCATTGGCCAATCAGGGCCTAGTCCCGCAGGCTGTACTAGGCCATTCGGCAGGCGAATTGGCTGCGGCCTATGCCGCCGGGGCGATTACGCGCAAGACTGCGGTGAAAGGGATCTACGCCCGGTCGCGCACCATGGACGAGCTGTTTGAAAGAGGCGCGATGGCCGCGCTGGTTTGCAGTCGCGAAAACGCTGAAGAGATGATTGCCGCGGCCGGTCTCGCCGTGGACATCGCGGCTGAGAATACTGGTGAGAGCCTAACAGTTTCGGGAAAGAAAGAAGACCTGAAATCCTTGCTAAAGCTAGCGCGTAAACAGCGGATTGTCGGAAAGATTCTGGCGATCGAGTACCCGTATCATTCGCGCTTCGTTGATCCACTGAAGAAGCGCTTGGATGAAGAGCTGAAAGACCTCAACGGTGTTGAGACACCGATAACCATTTATTCTGGATGTCTTGGCGAACCAGTGCGCGGTGATCAGTTGACGTCGGAATACTGGTGGTCAAATGCCCGAGACATGGTTCGGTTTCGTGAAGGCGTGCAGGCGATGGCTCGCGATGGCGTTTCGCTATTCCTGGAAATCTCGCCAAAATCAGTCTTGCGGACTTATATCCGCGACTGTCTTGAGGAGATCGGCGCGCGTGGCGATGTTCTGGGCAGCCTCGAAGAAAATCGCGACGCAGAATGTGACGCACGCGGTATTGCGCTGAATGCGCTGGCGCATGGTGGTGAGATGGATGAAGCAGTCCTGCTTGGCCCAGACCTACCATTTCGGGGCGGGTTGCCGGATTACCCGTTCACGCGAGGCACCTACCAACTACGATCGAACCGCTCGCTTGATATCTTCGGGCGCGGTGTGCAGCACTCTTTATTGGGCGGGCGAGTTTCGCCGGATGCGGATGTCTGGACCGGAGATCTGTCGCTGGGTCGTTTGCCTTGGTTGGGCGGCCACGCTGTCGGCGGCAAGGTCATCCTGCCCGCCACCGGCATTCTGGAAATATTTGTCGAAGCGGCCGCGCAACTGGCCGGGTGCGATGCAGTGGAACTTCGCGATCTGGAAATTCTACGACCTGTACATCTGGGCCCAAACGACTTGGTGCAGACACGCGTCCGCTTTGACAGCGCAGCAAGGCGGTTGAGCCTAGAGACTAAAGTCACCAGCGACTGGCAAGTTGTGGCAATCGCGGCAGTTTTTGAGATAAGTGCCCGGCAGCCTGAGCCAATCGAATTGGCCGAAGGCGACGCCGCGGAAGGGTTGTATCCCGCGTTGGCCGCGAAGTCGCTGGATTACGGGCCGGCCTTCGCGCGTGTTGATAAACTGGCCGGCGATGGCGACAGGATTGACGCTAGATTTTCTGATGCTGAGGTGGAGTTGCCGGCGTTTCGCATAGACCCCACGCTGATGGATGCTGGGTTGCACTCGGTCTTGCCGCTTTTGGCTGGGCGCGGTTTGCGGGATGATGTCGTTTTTGTGCCGGCCCGCATCGGGCGCACGCGCGTCTTTGGCGTCGGCCCGATTGTGGGCTCGCGGCTGACATTGCACTCTGCGTCAAACTCTGGAGTTTGCTTTGACATCACCTATGTCGATGGCACGGGAGAAGTGGTTCTAACGGTCGAAGAATTGCGGCTGCGGCCTATGCCGCTGGGATCGCGCCAGCAGACACAATACTGGGACGAACGGCTGGTGCCCGCGGCCGCAACCGGTGGCCGAAATCTGGCCGCGATTCTGCAAGAGTTGAAGCGGCCCGATGCGGCGGACCCGACCGATCTAGAGGTGATCCGTGAGGCGATTGGCGGTAGGCTGGCCTGGGATGTTGTGGCGGCGAATTTGACAGGTACAACACAAGATCGACGTTTTGACACGGCGCTGGCTGCGCTGTCAGTGATGGATCTTGCCACAACAGAGGATGATGGGCAGGTGACGCTCGCTACGCAATGCCCGTGGCCCGACGCCGAGGTTCTGATTGATCTGTTGAGCTCGACGCAGCCCGGCGCTGCAGACGAGTTGCAGGCGGCGTTGCATGCCATGACCACGGACAGTGCCCCGCCAAACACCGGGATTGAGACATTGCGTCGAGCGGCGTTGGCGGTGATTGATGCGGTGCCCGGATCAATGGGGCGTGTCGCGTTTGTGGGGCGGATCGACCCCGCAGTGCTGTCGCGGCTGCGCGCAAAGGCCGATTATCTGATCGTCGCAGCGGTTGATGAGGATGAGGCCAATCGCCTGCACCTGACATTGAAAGAGCGGGACTGGGTTCACATTACAACGCTGGACGCGATCTGCGACGATCAGCTTTTTGATACCGTGTTTGGGCTGGCCGCTGCCGAACATCTATCTTCTAGCCAGCAAACGAGGTTGACACGGCTCGGTGCTGCCGGAGCGGATTTGATACTTGTGGACACCGAGGTTGATTTGTTCGAGTTGATGACGCGGCGCTACCGCAAAGACAGCGCACTCGACCAGTTTGGCCAGGGGCTGGACCGCCACGGCATGTCCTGCGTACGTGGATCATGGGCGGACGCGCCGGACGCAGTTTTTGTTTCTGGGACTTACCCAGATGTCGATATCGCCGCGCCCCTATCTGTCACCGTTCTGGGCGAATGCGCGCTGGCGATGTCGTTGCGCGATGCCAATCCAGAAGGGCAGGCAGTCGTCACTATTTTGGTCTTGCCCGATAGCGACCTTGCCGATGTTGCCTTGGCCCAGTCCGACGCGTTGCGCGGCATAGGAACTGGCAAAGGTACTTTGTGGCTGGTGCAATCAGGATTGGAAAAAGATGAAACTCTACGAGGCTGGCGCCGGAGCCTAGCGAACGAGACTGCTCGTGACATCCGATCTATGGCCATCGCTGATAACGTTGACCCCGAAATGATAGTTCAGCTTGCAACTCGGAGCAGTGAACAAGAGCTGATCGTAGACAAGGACAGCGTCAGATCCCCGCGTATCGTCCCCGTCAAGGTTGGGGCGCACCACGGCGGATCAGACTGTCGACTAACTCTGGAACAGGCCGAGCAGGGCAAGATTGACACCCTTATCTGGGCTCGCGCTCGGCGCATTGCCCCAAAAGCGGGCGAAGTTGAAGTGGAAGTCGCCGCAACAGGGCTGAACTATCGCGATGTGATGTGGGCGCAGGGCGTCTTGCCAGCGGAAATGCTGGAAGGCGGATTTTCTGGGCCAACATTTGGAATGGAATGTGCAGGTATCGTTACACGTGTGGGGCCAAAGGCGCCCTTCAAACCCGGCGATCTGGTAGTGGCTTTTGCTCCAAGTGCTTTTTCCAGCCACGTTACCGTTGACGCAGAAACCGTCATGGCGCTTCCCCCCGGCACGGATCTACAGGTTGCGGCGTCGATCCCGGTGGTATTTGTGACGGCGGATTATGCTCTCAACGAATTGGCGCGACTTTCGCCAGGTGAGTGGGTGTTGATCCATGGCGGAGCCGGTGGTGTGGGGCAGGCGGCTGTTCAGATTGCAAAACGCGCTGGGGCTAAAATTGTGGCCACTGCCGGGGTGCCGCAAAAGCGCGCCTTGCTGGCGGCACTTGGCGTAGACCATATTCTTGACAGCCGGTCGCTTGATTTTGTGGGCGATGTTCAGCGCATAACAGGCGGGCGCGGAGTTGATGTAGTTCTGAATTCCCTAGCCGGAGAGGCGATGGAACAAAGCGTCAGTTGCCTCGCGCCGTTTGGCCGATTTGTGGAACTTGGCAAACGTGATTTTCTTGCCAACACGGCGCTCGGCCTGCGGGCGTTGAAAGATAATATCTCATATTACGGGGTCGATGCCGACCAATTGTTGTTACACAGGCCAGAGATCGCAAAACGCGTAATGGAACGCGTTATTGCCGGATTGTCAGACAATAGCCTAGTTGCCCTGCCGACCCGTATTTTCCCCGCCGAGATGGTCGATGACGCGTTCCGCTTGATGCAAAAATCAGGCCATATTGGCAAGATTGTGGTCGTTCCGCCTGACGTGTCCGCGCGGGCGACGGTCGTCACAGCGCCGGACTATAGCGGTTCCTGGCTGGTTACCGGTGGCACAGGCGGCTTTGGTTTGGCCACGGCGAAATGGCTGGCTAAACAAGGGGCTGAACGTTTTTGGCTGGTAAGCCGATCCGGCACGATTGCCGCAAAGGATCACGCCGATCTGTCAGCCCTAGGTGCGCGTGTCGAGGTGGTGGCTACAGATGTCTCTGACGCCGGGCAGGTCAGCGCACTGATGGATAGGATTGCGAATGAAGATGGCGAACTTGCCGGGATCGTGCACAGCGCTGCTATCTTTGATGACGCGATTTTTTCTGACATCGGTCATGATCGGATTGCCAGCCAACTCGGCGTTAAGCTAGGCGGGGCAAGGTTGCTGGATCTGGCTTCGCGCAGTTTCAGCTTGAACCACTTTTGGATGTATTCTTCTGTTGCGGCGCGTGTCGGCAACCACGGACAGGCAGCCTATGTAGCAGCCAATCTGGGCTTGGAGGGCATCGCCCGTCGCCGCCGGACCGAAGGTTTGCCAGGGCTTGCCGTTGCTTGGGGGCCGATCGGCGACACCGGCTACTTGGACCGTGCAGAAGATTTGCGTGCAATCATGGAACTTAAGCTGGGAAAGGCGCAGACTGCAAACGAGGCGCTTGAGGCACTAGGGAAAGCGCTGGCTCATGAACCTGCGCGCACCACGTTGACTATCGCGCCCATTGATTGGTCACGCTTGAAGGTCGACCTGCCGGTCGTCTCGGGACGCCTGTTTGAATTGCTTAATCTGCGCGTAGGCGCGAGCGGGTTGGGCGCTGACTTTGATCTGGCAAAAATCATCACCGATCAGGGCGAGGCCAAAGCGCGCAAAGCGGTTCTGGAGTTTCTGTTAGACGAGGCTGCCAAGATCATGCGGATTGCACCGCGGAAGATCGACGTGGATCGCCCACTGACAGAGCTTGGCTTTGACAGCTTAATGGGTATTAGCCTCAAAATGACGATAGAAGAACGTATGGGCGCGGAATTGCCAATGGCACAAATCGGCGACGGGTTAACGCTTGCGCGGATGGCACATGATTTGGTCGAAGCCGCGAAATCCGGAGAATCCCAGACAACGGCAGGGATGATGGCTGAACGGCACCTGACACAGACTGCCGTGTCTGAGTCGTTGCGCAAAGAGATCATGAACGTGGCCCTAGGTGAAAAAAGGGAATCAAATGACCGGTAGGAAAATTCTACTGGCCGAATTGCGCCGCCAACAAGAAACGAGAGAACCGATGCATAGGCGGCGCGACACCAGCCTGTCAGTCGATGACAACGCCTTCGATTTTTCCAAACATGCCGCCTATGCGGAAGTGCGGGTCGCGCAGGCCGCGGGAGAAACTCTCGGCATCGCTTCCCCGTTTTTTCGCCGGATCGATGCGGTAGATGGAACACGCGTTTTAATCGACGGCAGATGGGTCGAAAATTTTGGATCCTATGACTATTTGGGCCTGAATGGTTCACCCAAGGTCAAAAATGCTGCCGCAAGCGCCGCGCAGGCCTGGGGCGTTTCCGCGACAGCCTCGCGTATTGTTGGAGGAAACCGGGCTATCCATCAAGAGTTGGAATCAAAACTGGCCGGATTTGTCGGAACTTCGGCGGCGCTCGCCATGGTGTCGGGTCACGCAACCAATCTGGCCCTTATTCGAACCTTGTTGGGCCCCGGGGATCTGATTTTGGTCGATGCTCTGGCCCATAACTCGATTTACGAGGGCATCCGTGCCTCCGGCGCCGCGCATCTGAGTTTTCCTCATAATGACTGGGCCTGGGTTGAAGCGCACCTGGCCGAGAATCGCGACCAGTATCGGAACGTTCTGATTGCCATCGAAGGCCTTTATTCGATGGATGGAGATGCACCCGATCTAACGCGCTTTGTTGGGGTTAAGGCACGGCACAATGCATGGCTTTTGGTGGACGAGGCGCATTCCATTGGTGTCCTCGGAAAGACAGGCCGGGGTATTTGCGAAGAGCAGGGGGTCAATCCGGCGCAGGTCGAGATGATCATGGGCACCCTCTCAAAAACGTTCTGTTCGTGCGGGGGCTTCGTGGCTGGCTCGGAACCCCTGATCGACCTTCTGCGGTTCAAAGCTCCCGGGTTTGTCTATTCGGTAGGCCTGTCGTCCCCGAACACGGCGGCTTCGATTGCTTCGGTTGATATGATAATCGCCGAGCCCGAACGCGTTGTCGAGTTGCGCCGAGTCGGTGCACTGTTCAAGGCTCTGGCACTGGAGCGCGGTCTGGATTGCGGTGCCAGCCAAGGACACGCGGTGGCCCCGATTGTGATCGGCGATTCTGCAAAGGCGACTTGGCTCTCTAACCAGTTGCTCAAGGCGGGTTATAACGTCCTGCCAATCATCTCACCCGCTGTCCCGAACAAGAGCGCGCGGCTTCGGTTCTTCCTAAACGTAGGTCACACGGATGCAGCCATCCGGTCCGCGATTGACACAACCGCAGAACTGGTGGGCAGGTCGCGGGATATGGGGCTAGCAGATATGAGGGAAACGTGAACATCCGGTTGAAAAAGTGCCCCGTGGATAGCTTCGATGAAAAGGATGCCAATAACGAGCCTCTAAAAATAGACGATAGATTGTTGGCTGTACGAAAAACATTGATTTATGAGCAATTGCGTACGTAATTGACAGACTCAAATAGCTCTGTATGACGCCCGAAAACTGAAGGAAAACCGATGGAAGAAGCGCAAGACTTAGGGGTGCAACGCCAAAAAAAACTGGGCTATTGGGAAGCCAGGCGGCACATGATGTACTACAAATCTCTCTTTCAGTTTGTTTGCGTAGCCGGAGAAGAGGCCGAGTCGATTATTGACGTTGGCAGTGCGTCCACACAATATATGTCGTGGTTCAAATGGATCCCTTCAAGAACCCTTCTGGATTTTAAAATCAACAACAAGCCGGAAGGTTTCGAAGTCGTTGAAACAGATTTCTTTGAATTCGCCCCACAAAAAAAATACGATGTGGTGCTGTGTTGTCAAGTTTTGGAACATGTTGAAGACCCAGAACAATTTTGCACTAAGCTTAAGGAAATATCAAAGAGGCTAATTATCACTGTTCCGTACAAATGGCTGGGAAACGCTCCTGGACATATCCACGATCCGGTCGATGAAGCTAAACTGTATTCTTGGATGAAAATTCGGCCGAATTCCCAACAGATTGTACCGGAACCGTTCCGTGAGTCGAGGTTGATCGCGTATTACGATCTTGAAGCTGGGCCAAGTGCTCGCTTTGAAAAAGACAGGATTTTTGCGGCGATCGCCAATCTGGCGGAACACGCCCCTTAGGTTGAACCTTCTTTTTGCGGTGAAGCGGTAAGCGTTGCCATGAATTGTTCTCAATTCTAAGACGACCAAATTTTAAGGTGAGTGTCGAATTCATGATGATAGATAGAATAAAAGAACGATACTACATCTGGTCGGTCCGCCGCCAGATAGGAAGCGTCGCGATGCGTGAAATCCTTCTCAGATTTGATCAAGATAATTACCTGAACCGGTATCCGGATGTTGCGCAATCAAAGATGACCGGATTGGTCCACTATCTGCGTTATGGCAGACACGAGGGTCGCGTAATTGCTACTCCAGATCAAATTGATACGCAGGATGGACGAAAGGAACGTGACCCAAAGAACCTTGTGAACAGCTTGCTATCGAACCTGCCCAATGCGGTTTCAAAGGACCTGTTCCTCTATAAATATGGCTTAATTGATCAAGAACTTGACCCGGACTATTATGCCAGGCGATATTCTGATCTTCAGAACATCTCGAAGGATCTGTCGGATCACTTCCTTAGGTTTGGCGGAAAAGAAGGCCGAAACCCTTCGCCATATTTTGACACGAAGGCCTATTTTGGAAGATACCCAGAAGTTAAGAAAAGCAACGAAAATCCTCTATTTCACTACCTCGCTTACGGGAAGAAGAATGGCTACTGGCCAGGACGGTTCGCGCCAGCAGACCCGCGGGTCCACGAAATAAGCCAAGAACTGGCGATGGGGCCAGACGAATTGATTAACCAAGTCGAAGAGATCCGTCGTGACGTGATTGAGCGATTTCAAGATGGCGAGTTGGGCGAAATGTTTGCAAAAGCTGTGGCGATTGATCCGCTTGTTGGTCATGCTAAACTTAGTGTCTATGAGTGCGGAATTCATCCGCTAAGGACAGAACAGCAAGTTGAACGACTATCTGCGACTCTCCGGTTGCGTCGTGAGGCCGAGATTAAAACAGCCCGCGCCGTCGTCCTGATACCGTGGAACCATGCCGGCGGCGCAACAAGGCTTGCCGGACATTTGACCAAGGCGTTGGCTGCTCAATTTGGGCAGGAAGAAGTGTTGGTCGTAGTCACAGACAAAAGCGTTTGGGAATGCCCGCAATGGTTTCCTGATGGATGCCGAAAGGCAGACTTCGCAGCGTCCGCCGAGAATTTATCACCCGAAAACAGACGTCGTGTGATCTTTGAATTCCTAAGGT
Source organism: Marinosulfonomonas sp. (assembly GCA_019090885.1). GTDB lineage: Bacteria > Pseudomonadota > Alphaproteobacteria > Rhodobacterales > Rhodobacteraceae > NORP110. The sequence continues at coordinate 30,241 of JAHRVC010000228.1, read as the reverse complement.
CACTTAATCCGGAAGTGGTCATCAACGTAAATAGTGGCCTTTTTTGGGAGATGATTTATGAATTCGGCACACAACTACGGGACGTAACTCGGGTCTTCACTTACTATTTTTGCAATGAAAAGAATGCCCTCGGTGATTGGGGCGGATATCCAATCCGGCACTTTCAACAAACATTTGAACTGTTGGATGCGGTACTTCTGGACAGCCACGCACTCAAAGAAGAGTTGACGAGCAGGTATATGCTGGGCTCGGTTCAGCCCGACAAAATTCGCGTGCTCGACACTCCGACAGATGATCTTCCGCCATTTGTAGAAACCAGAACCAACGGACAAAACAAACAACCAGTAGCATTTTGGGCTGGCCGGTTTGATAGACAGAAACGCCTCGATATTGTGTATCAAATAGCCCGCAAAATGCCAGATGTTCAATTTCGACTTTGGGGTGAACCTAAGTTGGATCAATCCTTCAAAAAGCTGAAAAAACCCGGCAATGTCAGACACGAAGGTACTTACTCAAACTTCGCCGATCTACCTCTGGAGGAAGCTGATTTTTGGTTATACACGTCCGAATGGGATGGCGTGCCAAATATGCTCATAGAAGTGGCGGCATCCGGTATCCCGCTTGTTGGGTCTTTGTCGGGCGGAACCGGCGAGGTTCTAAAAAAGGGGTATAGCTATCCGGTCGATAACATAGACGATGTGAGCGGTTTCGTCGCGGAAATTAGACAGTTGTTGAGCGATCCGGCTGAAGCTGAAAGGCGCGCTGGAAAGTTACGCCAATTCGTTTGTGATCAACGGAAACCTTTGCACTATCGCACTCAGCTCGTCGATGCGCTAAAGACTGGTTCGGATTTATGAAAATGCGCAAACTTTCAGTTATCATTACCGCCCATGATGAAGGGATTTTACTTGGCCCCACCATCCGATCTGTCGAGGCAGCAATCAGTGCGGCCGAGAATGCGGGTTTCGGGGTCGAGAGGCTGATTGGCCTGGATGCCCCGACGCAGGCAACAATTGATTTTTGTGAAAACGAAATGCTCGCTGCTTGGAAAATTCACACGTTTGACTTCCGGAACCCGTTTCTCGTTCGCAACGCGATGGCGGAAATTGCAAATGCCAATTGGATAGGATTTGTGGATGGCGACGACTTGGTCAGCGAAAATTGGTTCAAGAAAGCGCTCGAGTTCTTTACGGATACTGATTTTGACGGCTCGCTGGTCGTGGTTCATCCCGAACTGAACGTCATTTTTGGCAATCAAACCGGTACATTTGTCAAACCAGATCAGTCCAGCCCTTTGTTCCTTTCTCAGACTCTCTATTATGACAATTACTATGACATGATGGCGGTATGTTCGAAGGAGCTACTTTTGGAATATCCGTATGCCCCGCGCGATCTTAAGGGAGGATATGGTTACCAGGACTGGCAATGGAATATTGAGACACTTGCGGCGGGCGTCAGGCACGTCGTTCTGAAAGACACGATCATTTTTAAGCGCAGGCGCCGAAATTCGGTTAGCGAACAGAATCGTAGCCACTCTTCGGTAGTTCGCTACGTTGCCAAAGCAATGGCGGTCGACAAAGTGGCGAAGTTGGGTCGCAGCTGATCATTCCGACAGCCGGTTAGACGCTATCAGAGTAAAATGGGTATCAAGAGCGCATCGAGGGGCGCAAGATGACAAACAAGGCCCAGAAAAAACTTCCTACTGACTTGGAACAGTTGGATACCCTAGCCCGCACCATCGCTTTTAGTGACCAATGTCATCCTAACCGCAGTCGCTCGAAAGCGCCCCACAATCGCAAACGCTATCGCCAAACGAAATACGCCGTGGATGAATAAATTGGCGGATTAAGATACAGTTACTCGTTGGACTTGCCGGACCCGGTGCCTTCGGTACTTTTTGGTTGACCTTTGCTTCTCTGTTCATCCTGATCGGGAAGGATTTCTGCCCGATAGTTGCGATCGATCAGATCACCCAGCCAGACCGGTAGCAGACTTTCCAGCCTGATTAGAAATGCCAGTGGTAATGGGAAAGTGATGAATTTCTGTTTGCGCGCCAGACGTCGGCAAATGATACGGGCCGCATGGTTTGCCGATAGCTTCATCGGTGTGCGGCCCAGCTGCCGATCGGTCATGGGGGTGTCGATAAACCCCAGCGTCACGACGCTGACGAGCACGCCGCTGCCCAAGAGTGCCCGGCGCAATGCTGTGCCATAGGCGCGCAGCCCCGCCTTGGTCGCAGAATAGCTCAGCAGGTCGGCATGTGGCGACAGGGCCGCGATTGAGCTGAACAGCGCAATCTGCCCGCGACGCCGCGCTTGCATCGCAGGCAAGATCGCCTGCACATTGTGCATCACCGCCTTCAGGTTAACGTCCAGCACGCGGTCAAGCTGCTCTGGCGGCTCGCACCCCTTCACATTGCCGGTTTTGACCCCGGCAACTGCCAGAAACAGATCAACTGGCACGCGGGCATCAAAATTGACGAGACAGGCCTCAAATGCTTGGGCATCTGTTACCGGAATGGTGGAGGTTTCAACGCTGGCCCCTTGCGCGCGCGCGGCCTTGGCCACACCTGCCAACCGCTCCATATCGCGCCCGAATATCAGTAACGTGACACCAGATGCTGCATAAGCCAGCGTCAGAGCCTGTCCCAACCCGCCGGTCGCCCCGGTTATCACGACAGACCGGGGGGTCATGCGACATCTTCCAGGTTCTCAAAGGCCGGCGCGGCCAGCCAGTCGGCAAGATTAGCTGCACCCACAGGCGCACCGTGTCCGTCAAAACTGCCCTGAACATGAAAACCGGCGCGCAGAAACTCGGTGAACTGGGCCACAATCTGCCCGTCCGGTCCTTGCGGATCAGTCCAGAATCTAGCCAATGGGCCAGGATCGGTCATCCCCGGCAGGTCATAAACCGCCCGACCCAAAACATGCGTTGGCACGCCTGCACGCAAGGCCATTAACCCCACAGTGGAATTCACGGTCACAACACCTGCCGTCTGACGCAATAGCGTGTCAAGATCGCCCCCATCCAGCCAAACCACCTTGTCACCCGCTCCAGTTGCAGCAATGACCCCGCGCCAGTCAGTCAAGCCGTTGTCCAGCGGGTGGACCTTGACGACCAGCATCGCGTCTGGCGGTGCCTGTTCCAAAAATGCCTGAATCACCCCGGATAGAACCGAAGCTTGCGCTTCACCAGTGCCGTATCGGGTTAGTTGGAAATCGTGTGACAGCTGTAAAGGATAGATGAATTTCGGCCCAACATGCCCCGCAATCTGAGCCTCGGCCCGTTCTCTTCCTCGCCGCCGCATCAGACCTGTAAGTGCTTTGATTGCCCAGCCGCCATATTCGGCCAAAGGATGTATGCCCGAATGGGGGCGATACTGCGGATAGCGCAGCCATGCCAGCGCCAAATTGGACAGGTGATAGGTCACATCCATCGCCGCATAGCGCAGAAAAGACCCGGCCCAGTATTGGGATGTGTTCGACTTTGGGACCAGCATATCAGGTCGAAAACGCTCCGGTATGGTCGATCCACCGCCCATCCCGTCAGGTTCAATTAACACCAGACCCGGCCGTAGATAGCCGTGCTCGACAATCCAAATGCGGCACTCGGAAAGATGTTCACGGCAAAGTCTGATCGCTGCCACATGCGCGGCGCGGCCATCTCCCAGCATGACGATATCGGTTGTTCCATCTTGGCCGATCAGATCATGCAACCACCCAGAAAAACCGGATAAGTCGCCTCGATAGGCATGGTATCGCCCTGACCGACCAGACCAGAACAAGCGATCACCGGGACAGAACCCAACCCGCGCGACGGTGGCCCCGCGCGCCCGTAGTGCCTGACCCAGATGGCTGAAAAATCGCGATGAAGGCCCCTGCAACAGCACAAACCGGCGCCCCTTCAGAGCTTCCTGTTCTTCATTGATCATCGCTATTTCTGCACCAGATATTATTCCAAACGTCTGCCCTTGCGCTTAGCGGCGCGCTTTTGCAGTTTTACAACGTTTCTTATTCCTTAGACAAGTTGAACAGGTTTTCGAACTTGAGAGTTCGCCGAGCTTCTTTCATAGAAAGGCTCATCACCGATTTTAATACAGAGCACCGTCCGCATTGAAACAGAACCCAGGCCTTTTGCCAGAACCACGCGCCGACGGTTCGCCCAGAACATTTTTGTTCCTTCAAGGCCATCCGTCGAAGTTCTGGGGTCAGCTCTTCGACGGCCTTATTGCCGACGGACATCGCGCCGTTAAAGTCCATTTGTGCCTGGCTGACTGGATATTTTGGGGCCGGCGACCGGCGCTGAATTATCGCGGTCGCTATTCACGGTGGGCAGGTTGGCTACGGGAACTGCTGCAACGCGAAGGTGTCACAGATATTTTCTATTATGCCGATCGTTTACCTTATCACATTACTGCGCTGGAAGTTGCCCGAGAATTGGGAATCAAATGCTGGGCAATCGAGTTTGGGTATCTGCGCCCGGATTGGTTGACAATGGAACCAGAAGCTATGGGTGCTGGCTCGACATTTCCAAAGTCACGAGACGAGATTGAAGCGCTCGCAGCCACAGCGCGTGAGCCCAACATGGAATTGAAGTATCGCCACGGATTTTCCACAGAGGCGGTTCACGAGGTCTCGTTTCACTTGCTGCAAGTTTTTGGCCGGCCATTCTACCCGAACTACGTTTCGGATAAGATTTATTGGCTAGCGATCGAATATTTAAGCTGGCTAGTTGAACTGGCGCTGGAGAGCCGGCGAACGCGCGCAGCCCAGACGCTGCAAACGCGCGCTTTGTCGGGTCAGCTGTCCTATAATCTAGTCGCCATGCAGATACAGGCCGACTACCAAATTCGCGCTTCATCGCATTACAAGTCGCTGATGGATTATTTGGCTGAGGTCATGACCTCTTTTGCCTGCCACGCCCCGGATGATCGAGAGCTCGTCGTCAAGCTTCACCCTCTCGACAACGGCCTGGAACGCTGGTTTGCTCGTATTCCACGTTTGGCCGCTGAACTCGGCTTGGCAGGCCGCGTGCATGTAATCAAGGGCGGCGACTTGGGCACACTTTTGCGGCAAAGCAAAGGCGTAACGCTGGTCAACTCGACAGTCGGTCTGCACAGCCTGCGCATGGGGCTGCCCACGCATGTGGCCGGTCGGGCCGTATTCAATCTGCCCGGCTTAACGCATCAGAGCGGCCTGGACAGTTTCTGGAGCAATCCAGATCCGGTCGACTTAGCTTATTTCGACATAGTTGGTCGGGCATTGACGCATATTCAGATCAAGGGTTCGTTCTACAACCCAACCGGGCGAGAGGCCGCGATCAGCGAAATTCGCGCCCGTTTTCGTCGCGGCGTCAGGAATTCTCCACGATGAAAGATTGGTGGCGGATCATCAATGCACCACCAAGCAAGAAGGCTACTATTCCAATCCCAAAAACATAGCCAAGGCTTACATAAGCACCGTCGTAGACTGGATAGAAAGCTTTTCGCGCCTCACCCGTGACATGCACAAGCGGGTTCCACCATAGAAGAGTCTGGAGCGATGCTGGCATAGATTCGAAGGTGAAAAATATCCCCGAAATAATGAAGAGAGGTCGATTGATGACGCTCCAGATGTTTCGCCAGACAGGTAAAAATGCAAACAGCACGACATTTAAAGTCCCCGCTCCGACGCCCAGAACAGAAGCCGCTAAACAAGCCAGAATAAATTCAGGCAGAGAAACCCGAACCGGATCGGGAACCAGTGCAATGATGCCAAATATAACGATCGCGGCGACCACGACCATTGTCAATATTCCCAAAATGGCCCGCGCGAGAACGGTATCAATCGGAGTGACCATTGGAAACGTGATTAACGACTTGTTGAACTGCACCGCAGATGATGTTTGCGCGGAAAGAGTCGCGAAAAAATGGAAGGGAATATACCCGGTTGCGTAGAACAAAACAAAGCTCTGTCCAATGGGTGGCGTGCGAAGGAACTGCGAAAATGCGAGCGACAGGACTGCTATCATTCCCACAGGTTCGGCAATAGCCCAAAAATAGCCGCCCCACGAGCGCCCATAGCGTGTGATCATTTCGCGGATCATAAGCGCTACGATAACGCGAATGGTCTGAAATTTGGGTGGACTTGAGGTATCAAACACGTCAGACTCTTTTTTTAGTGGGACCAGCGCGGTCGGGGCAATTTGCGAGCCTACTCTGTCTCAAAACCAGGCAAAGCGTTGCACAAACAGGATGGCACTTTGGTGTAAAAGGCAAGACATTATGTCCGGTAACGAAACACTAAGACTGGCCTCAGAAGTCGAAAACACGCCGATACAATCAGACGCACCCCGGACGCCGGCCAAAAGACGCCTCAAATTGCGTCATTTTTTGGTTATGTTGTCTTTTTTGGCGATAGTTGTCGGCCCGACCGCTATTGGAACGGGTTATCTATTTACCCGCGCGACAAATCAGTATCATTCACTTGCGGCATTTTCGGTTTCATCGGAAGAGTTTTCAAACCCGCTGGAAATCCTAAGCGCATTCACACAAACTGGCGGGTCTTCGGCCCCAGACAGCGAAATCCTGTACGATTTCATTAGGTCACAGACTGTGATCGAAAGAATAGACGCAGTGCTGAACCTGCGGAGTATATTCAACCGGCCAGAAAACGACCCATTTTTTGCGCTGGGAGAAGACCGGTCAATCGAAGAACTCATCGACTATTGGGATCGCATGGTGTCGGTTTCAATCGACAGTTCGACCGGGGTGCTTGAGATTGAAGTGCGTGCCTTCTCCGCCGAAGACGCCACCAAGGTGTTGACGGAAATCATCAACCAGTCATCGACGTTAGTCGACGATCTCAGTCGCATCGCGCAAAGCGATGCCATGAAATTTACACTGGAAGATTTGGGGCTTGCCGAAGAAAGGCTGAAACTGATCCGTCGGCGGATCAGAGATTTCCGAACTGAGCACCAGATTATTGATCCTGAAGCCGATGTTCAAAGCCAGATTGGCGTGGTCTCCGCCCTACAGTCAGAGTTGGCCAGCGCACTTGTCAGTTACGAAATGATTTACAACTATTCGAATACAGAGGACCCGCGTCTGGTGAATCTGAAACGGCGAATTGACGCGATCCGCAGCCAGATCGCGTCAGAGAGGAATTTGATCAGTAGCAGTGTATCCGGCAACAAGCCTTTGTCCGAGATTATCGGTGAGTTTGAAGAGCTGCTAGTGGACTTGGAATTTTCGCAAAACACTTATTCCGCAGCTCTGGTTTCAGAAGAACAAGCGCGGCTCGAAGCACGTCGCAAGAGCCGCTACCTTTCCGTGCACATTCCGCCGACGACCGCACAAGAAAGCGTGTACCCGGAACGCTATCTCTTGTCGGCCCTCCTTCTTGCCTGCGCCTTCGCTGCCTGGGGGGTTCTTGTCATGATCTATTACAATGTACGGGACCGTCGCTAAGCCAATGATCGAGTTTCACAATGTCTGGAAGCACTACCGCGTCAGGGGCACGACCAAAAATATCCTGACAGGCTTGAGTTTGGAATTTCCGAAAGGGCGGAATATCGCCATTATCGGCCGGAACGGTGCGGGCAAATCCACCCTATTGAATATTATCAGCGGTAACTTGCGCCCTGAACGGGGCCAGATCATCAGGCACGGACGCACGAGTTGGCCAATGGGTTTCGCAGGCGGTTTTCACCGAGAACTGACCGGACGGCAGAACGCCCGGTTCGTGGCGCGCATTTATGGTGCCGACACTGACGAGGTGGAAGCCTATGTCGAAGACTTTGCCGAGTTAGGCAATTTTCTTGACATGCCCACACGCACATATTCGTCCGGTATGAAAGCGCGGCTCGCATTTGGCGTCAGCCTTGCGGCGCAATTCGACTGTTATCTAGTCGACGAAATTACCGGCGTTGGCGACAAGCGGTTTCGCGAAAAATGCCGCGTAGCTTTTCAGGAACGGTTGAGCACCGCGCAGATCATCATGGTCTCACATTCCGACGCGACCCTACGTGAATATTGCGATTCAGCTTTGTATCTTAACGACGGCCAAGCCACTTATTACGACGATTTGGAAGATGGGCTTGCGGCTTACAACCAGTCCGTCGCGGCCTGAATATCGGAACGGTAAATGCAACTTTCTCCAGGTTTTTCGGACACTTTTGCAAGACGTTTGACTGGTAGCACCTCGCCCACAGCCGACCTGTACTTCGCCTGGCCCTGTGCCGATCTGCTGAAAGATGGTGTGATCCGCTGCCTGGCCCCTACCGTCTATCTTGCCGGGCGGACCCTGATTGTTATTCGCCACGCACTTGGGCTGCAGCAGAGTGTCAGTTTTGACCGGCTGATTTACGTGATCGACGACGACTGGCGCGCCGGGCTTGCCGGGTCGGGCCTGCCATTGGCCTATCGTGCGAAACTGGCCTTGGTCGAGGCACGGGCGGCACGGCACCTGGAAAAATTGGCCGATACGATTGTCGTAAGTTCTCCTAGGCTGGCGACCCGCTACCGGCATATCTGGCCCGGGAAGAATGTCATTCAAATGTCACCGGCGTGGCCCTTGCCGCAGAGCCGCCCAGCTAAAACATCGGTTCGCGCGATAGCCTACCTCGGTGCATGGACGCATCAACGTGATTTTGGCCTGATCGCCCCGGCACTAAAGCTATTGCTAGACCGCCATCCGGACGTCAGTTTTACATTGTCGGCCAATGTCAACGCAGGCCCATTTTGGGCAAACCACCCACAAACAAAGATTGTTCCCGCCTTGCCTTGGAACGACTACTTGGCGTGGCTGATAGAGCAGAGATTTGATATCGGCCTTTACCCTTTACGCGACACAGGTTTTAATCGGGCGCGGTCTGTCAGCAAACTGTTCGAATACGCTCTCTGTGGAGCTGCAGTGGTTGCATCAGATTCATGGGAGGTCGCCAGAAACGGCAGTCTTTCTGATGCGGTTGAGTTGGTTCCCGAAACACCGGATGGCTGGGGCGCGTCGATTGAACGACTGCTTGGTGATCCTGCCGAAGTTCAGGCGCGTGTCTCACAAACACTGGATGGGCTGCGGCAGAGCCATGCAACACAGGAAAGTCGCGGTGTCTGGCGCGATATTTTGGCTATTTAGTTGACCAGGTTTCACGCGGCATAATAACTCATCAATAAAAGGTCGGTAATTCAGGAACTTTTCATAATCGCGCCCAAGTTTTCGGGCGTAGACCCCTTTGGATCCCAAAACCCTGCGCCCGCGGACGGCACGGGTCATCTTGGAAGCGAGCTGTTTGATTTTGCAAGAAATAATTCTTCATCTGGGTATGCACAAAACCGGTTCAACTGCGATTCAATCGGCTTTGCGCAACTATGACGACGGTGATACCATCTATGCCCCGCTTAGTGATCGCAATCACTCGGTTCCATTTTTTGCGGCATTTTCCGAGCGATATGGATCTTATCATATTTTCCAATCACGCGGCATGAGCCAATCAGAATGTGATCAGGCTCGTGCGGATGCAAAGCAGGAAATTGTGACATTTCTGCAGGGAACAGATCGCCGACGGGTCGTGTTTTCAGGCGAAGGTATCACCGATATCGAGCCCGCGGGTGTGCGAGAGATGGTCGCCGAGCTGAGGGCCCACGCCAAACATATTCGCGCAATCGTCTATGTTCGGCATCCAGTGGAATTCGCCGGTAGCAATCTTCAGCAAGCACTCAAGGGCGGAAACAGTTCTCTGACCCGAGGGATGCAGCCTAGATATCAGCAAAAATTCGCCAAATTTCTGGAAATTCTTGGCCCTGAAAATGTAGAATTCAGAGCCTTTGGAAAAGAGCAGCTCAGAGAGTGCAACGTCGTAACCGATTTTGCCGAGTCTCTCGGGCTGGACCGATCAAAAATTAGCTCGGTTACTGTAAATGTCAGTATTTCGCTCGAGGCCCAAAAATGTGTTTATCTGTTGAACAAGACCAACTGCCTGACCAGGGGTGACAAACATCTTCTGGCCGCGCGCGCGGAATTCGTTCGCATGATGAATTCTGGTTTGCCCGGAAGTATGCAGATTCCGACCGGTTATGCTCGCATGCATTTGGACGCCGCGGATATTGCTTGGATGGAATCAACCTCTGGTCTGGATCTCGGCTCCGAAGATATCGGTCACGAAGATCCGCCTCTTTCCTCTCTTGAAGAGTATTTTTCGCAACTTACCGAGGTGTCAATCGATCGCCTACTAAGAATTCTTGCTGACCATGGAATCGAAGAAGAATTTGATCGAGATCCGGTTATGCTGGTCAACCGGCTTTACTACCTTTGCCTCGTTGCGACGGCTCCAAAAGGCAGCCACCGGCACCCGCTCAAGTACTTTGGCGTCACGGAGGCCGGAGATTTTCTCGTGTCTTTGGGGCGCACCCTAAAGACGCGTATTACGCCCAAATAGGGCTGCGATACTTTTGCGGATTTTAGACTCTGTTCGAGATACATTTTGAACCCAATCAAGAACCTCGGTTTTCGTTTGAGACCAGCTTAAGAAACTCAGACCGAAGCTCTTTTGCAGAGCAGTCTAGGGCAACCACCTTGCCCCGCCGATAATCCGCAATCGCGGCCCCGTGTGCGCCCAGATCAAAGGACATTACCGGCAAGCCTGTAGCAATGCATTCATGCGCAGCGTAACAGAATGTTTCGGGCCAGACCGAGGGCACGAACCAACCTGTTATCCCGTATAGCTTCGCCAGCTCCGAAATGTCTTCGGGACTGTAATTTCCATGTATCTTAATTTTCTTGCTGGCATAGGCAGGATCAAGTTTGCCGATCACGACAATTTCGAAGGCGTCATGCGTCAGTGCAGATAGGTCGCGCAACACACTTGCCCCTTTAGAATACCCGATAGCGCCCAACACACCCATTACGGTTTTGCGATGAACGGGCATGGGTACAGGGGGAGGGCGTACAGATAGCTGATGCGGCATGACATCTGTCTTCGCCGCTACCTCTGGCCAAACCCGACAGACCAAATCGCGGCTGTTCTCGCTGAAAACAAGAATTGAGTTTGCCCGGTCAAGGACCCTGTTCCACCGTTCACGCCATTGGGCGATTGTAGGTGGTCTCTGGCCCGAAGTCGCCGCCAGCCGTGCATAGCAGGACTGACACTCGGCGACGTCAGGCAATTCGCAAAACCGCCTTTCCGCCGAAATTAGATTGTAAGACGGGCACAGCGGAAAATAATCGTGAAAGCACACTTCTAGATGGTCGGTTTCCGTTAGCGCAGCGCAGGCGGCTTCTATCAAGCCAAGCGGGTCGCCAGCCCGAACCAAGCAAGAATATATTAGATTTCGGTTCCTCAGAACACTGAGATAATCAGCCATTTCTCGCAGGGCGATCCGACCGCGCGTGGCACCAAGTGCTGTGTGCACTTCGAGTATGACAAAGTTGTCCTCAACGTCATCACGCAGCACCACCGCTCCGCCTGCGCCTTCGACATGGCCGGCAATCTTGCGGTCCAGCCAGTGCTCGGACCCGCCGCCAAGGCGCTCTGACAAATACACAGGCACATTCTGGCCATGGTCGATCGACGCCAGCGCCATAGCCAGACGCGGTCCGATCATCGGGTCATTCTGCCGAAACCGCGCGACGAGTTCGTCGTAACCGGGGTAGCGAGCTTGGATCGTGCGGTTATTTTCGCGTATACGCTTTAACTTTTCTGCGCCAAATGAGCTGCCGCCGCGATGCTCAATGTAAATACTGCCCAACCCAACATGCCGCGCGCCAAGGCCTGCAGCTTTTCGGCACCAATCGACTTCTTCCCCATATCCGCGGCCAAAATCAGTGTCCAGCTTTGGAATTTTGGCCAAAAAAGCGGCATTCATTGCCATGCAAAACCCGACACCGGTCGGGGCCTCAGCCACTGCGGCCGCTATGTTCAGCCGGCGTGCTACGGCATCCATGTGCAGTGCTAGCCCCGGCTCGGGTTCGAACCGTGCGCATTCGACCGGGGCCGAAAATATCTCAGAATCTGTGGCCATCGGCGTTACTGTGGCAACCTGTCCGTCACGCAGGATCGGCTGAAACAACCTATCTACCCAATCCGGTACTACGAAGGCGTCTGAATTCAGCAGCACCACATGTCCTTTTGCAATGTCCAGACCCAGATTGACCGACGCGACAAAGCCGTGATTCTGATCATTGGTCAGCAACAGCGTGTTGCCCCGCGTGTCCGCCCACCCCTGCAAGAGCGGTACAATGCGCTCATCTGGTGATGCATCGTTGATCACTATGATCCGGTGGCGCGGATCCGTATGCATGGCCAGCCTGTTCAGGCACACCGTGACATCATCAAAAGCGTCGTAAACTGGAAGGATGATGTCTACAGACGTGGTGAGGGCCCGCTCCTGCGGGGCAGGGTCGAACAGGCCGGGGCAGGCCGTCGGCAGTGTTTCAGCACTGTTGATGGGGTCAAGTCGTTGTTCCAGGCGGTTGCCTGCTTCGCTGTCGCCATGCGCGAAATACGCCCAGATATCGCGCCAGTCGCTGAGGAACCCAATCAATGCCATCCCGCTTCGAGCCAGGTTCCAGGCCGCCCGTGTGGCGCTTTGCAACTGCACAGTCTGTTCCAGACTGTACTCATCGACCCGCACGACCAACTGCTGCGCTCCATCGAGCGATAGCTCAAATCCTGTAACCCCCTGCCGATCCTGCGCCGGGTGGTCTGGGCGCTGGGCGTCGGGGATCCAGGCCACGTGCTCCAGCTCGGTCGCAAATCCGATTAGACCTGCCTGAATCCATCCCTTAATATGGATCTTGCGATCTGCAACTGCAATTAAGTCCAGCATCCCGAGCATTTGCCCGGATACTGGATCACGAAGCGGCACAGAATGCAGGGTTGAGCGCACCTGTCGCCAATGAAAACGCGCGATTACCCGCCGGGCGGCGTCAAGTCGGGCCATGTGAGACCACTCCACAGATAAGAATTTGCTGAATTACGCGCGTTAATCTCTCTTCGCCATTGTAGCTCCAATTCAATCTTTACGCACCCCTTCTTGATGTCTGAATCTCCTCCGACTAAAGTCGAGGAGATCAGTGTTTGGAGCGCCTGCGGCGCAAGGTTGAAATCTTTTCCGAGCGAAGTCGTAGGCTTTAAACCAATTGGTGGAAAATAAATAGGAAAGAAGACAAACCCGATCAGGTGGGAACTGCGACGGGCGATAGAATTATGCGCGCATACAACGCCTGCCCGAAGGGCTATCCTGATGAAAACGTAAGACCGCTGAAGGGGTGTTGAGTGAGCGTGGAAATTTTCAAAGACATTACAGCGGATCCACAAAAGCACGCCGAGATTCTGCGGCGCCCGCCTGCCCAGAAGAACGTTGTTATATTTTTTACGCCGCGTTCCGGTAGCTCCTGGCTGACTGATATTTTGGCTCAAACTGGTCGTTTCGGTGCCGCCAATGAGCTTTTCAATCCAAACTTCATGCCAAGTATCGCTCGCACTTTGCATGCGACATCACTCGATGACTATGTGGCGGCCTCTTGTCGAAGGTTCGAACAGGGCAATGTGTTCAGCTTCGAAATCACTGGCCATCAGATGAGCGCTGTATTCGAGGGGCACGACGACTTTTTTACTCGGTTCGGGTCGTTCATTCCAATCTGGCTTGTCCGTGAAGACATTGTCGCGCAAGCCGTATCGCTTGCCAAAATGGTGAGTGCTGGGGTGTCACATTCACCATCGGTGAACCCCGGCATGGTTGAAAAAGCTGATCTCGCTTTTCGCTATGACCCATCCGAGATTAAACGCTGGTTGCTGCACATCCGAAAGGCTGAGACGATCACGGAAAATTATTTCGCAGCGCATGACATCCGGCCCATTCGCATGACCTATGAGACTATGACAGAGAATGGTGCCACAGTGACTGCGGAACGTTTGTTGGATTTGGTGGACTCATCCTTGCCTATGGACACGGTATTTGAAAGCCGACACGTCAAGATCGGGACATCGCAAAACGATGAGTTTGCCAGAAAGTTCCGCCGACAGAAATGGTGGTTCTTACGATCAATCTACCGACAACGTGCAGAAATGCGCGATCAGAAGAATCCGTCTTGAGTAATGTCGGCTGGTTTCATCACGTTCAAGGATGACAAAAGGCAGCCCCTTTCGTTATTTTAGGACGATGCTTAATGTCGAGCGCGAAGCCCTGAAACTCAGAGCGACCGCTGTGTCGCTGAAATTGATCAGGGCGGTCTACACCGCGCTCGTTGCAGCAAAGATCAAGTTGCGTGTTTTCATCCGTTTAGTCTGCGCGATATCAGATTCTCCTCAGTTCCTTGTCCTCACTGGCGGGCGGCGCGAAAGCGTTTCCTGATGCTCGGTGTCGTGGGGTAATAGGGAATGTAAGTGATTGTTTTAATTGAGGCGGGAAAGCTACCGCACGTTTAAGTGAATCGCAAATTAAACAATGTGTTAGAGAAAAAATGGTAGGCCCGGTAGGACTCGAACCTACGACCAAAGCGTTATGAGCGCTCTGCTCTAACCAACTGAGCTACAGGCCCGCCTGCGACACTCACTAACAGACCGGTCGTGGTGGTCAAGCGTTGGGTCGGCCAATGGGGCGCGTGGACTCTGCGCGCGGCTTGGTTTATCGCATCGCGCAGGCAAACCGGGGGATCGAATGACGCAAGGCAAAAACGGGCTGACATACGCAGACGCAGGCGTAGATATCGACGCTGGAAATGAGTTGGTCGATCGCATCAAACCGGCTGCGAAATCCACAGACCGGCCCGGCGTTATGGCCGGATTGGGCGGTTTTGGCGGCCTGTTTGATCTTAAGGCTGCCGGGTTCAATGACCCGGTTCTGGTGGCGGCAACAGATGGTGTTGGCACCAAGCTGCGGATCGCAATTGATACCGGCGTTGTTGATACGATCGGCATTGATCTGGTGGCAATGTGCGTCAATGATTTGGTGTGCCAAGGCGCTGAACCTTTGTTTTTCCTTGATTATTTCGCCACGGGGAAATTGCAGATCGAAGATGCCGCCCGGATAATCGAAGGCATTGCCGATGGTTGCAAACGTTCGGGCTGTGCGCTGATCGGTGGGGAAACCGCAGAAATGCCGGGCATGTATCATGGCGGCGACTTTGATCTGGCGGGCTTTGCTGTTGGTGCGATGGAACGCGGAACGGCGTTACCCGATGGTGTGGGGGCGGGCGATGTGTTGCTTGGGCTGGCATCAGACGGGGTGCATTCCAACGGCTATTCGCTGGTGCGTAAGGTGGTTGAGGCCGCCGGGCTGGACTGGGACGCGCCCAGCCCGTTTGGCGCTGGAACTGTGGGGCAGGCGTTGCTGACGCCAACGCGGCTTTATGTTCGCGCCGCATTGGCGGCGATCCGCTCGGGCGGGGTGCATGGGTTGGCCCATATTACCGGCGGCGGGCTAAGCGAAAACCTGCCACGGATATTGCCCGACGGGCTTGGCTGTTCGGTCGACCTTTCGACGTGGGAATTGCCGCCGGTCTTTGGCTGGATGGCCGGGGTGTCCGGGCTCGAGCCAGACGAAATGCTGAAAACATTCAACTGCGGTATCGGCATGGTGCTGGCGGTGTCGCCCGATCAGGCCGAGGCTTTGACCACCTGCCTGACAAACGCTGGCGAAACCGTTTACAACATCGGGCAGGTCACAGCCGGTTCCGGTGTCACCTATTCCGGTGATCTTGGGTGACAAAACGCGTCGCGATCCTGATTTCCGGCGGTGGATCGAATATGGTCGCGCTGGTGAACTCGATGCGCGCCGATCACCCGGCGCGTGCCGTATTGGTGCTGTCAAATCAACCAGATGCGGGTGGGCTGGCAAAGGCCGCCGCGGCGGGCGTTCCAACGGCTGTGGTCGCCCACAAGCCTTTCGCCGGTGATCGTGCCGCGTTTGAGGCCCAGTTGCATGCGCAATTGCTAAAGGCTGCACCCGACGTCATTTGTCTGGCCGGTTTCATGCGCATTCTGACGCCAGAGTTCGTTGCCAAATGGCCGGGAAAGATGTTGAACATTCATCCCAGCCTGCTGCCAAAATACAAAGGCCTGAACACCTACGCGCGCGCGATTGATGCAGGCGATACGCAGGCAGGTTGCACCGTTCACGGGGTGACGGCAGAGCTGGATGACGGCCCGATACTTGGTCAAGCGCGGGTGCCGGTTTTGGTCGACGATACGCCACAATCGCTGGCCGCACGGGTGCTGGAAAAGGAACATATCCTGTATCCGGTGGCGCTCAGGCGCTTTATCGATGGCAACTGCGAGCCAATAAAGCTGTAGTCCTTTCCTTTTACGTGCATTTTCCGTATCAGTGCCGGAACTTCACGGGATGGAAGAACAAAACGAATGATAACGATCACGACAACGCAAGCACTGGCTGCGTTTTGTAAAAAGGCTGCCACGAAACCTTATGTGACGGTTGATACCGAATTTCTTAGGGAACGGACCTATTATTCCAAGCTTTGTCTGGTTCAGCTTGCGGTGCCCGGTAAGGCCGAGGACGATGCAGTTCTGGTTGACCCGCTGGCCGAGGGCATATCACTTGATCCGCTTTATGAATTATTCCGCAATGAGGCTGTCGTCAAAGTTTTTCACGCCGCGCGCCAAGACCTTGAAATTTTCTACATCGAAGGCGGCGTAATCCCGAAACCTTTGTTTGATACGCAGGTCGCAGCAATGGTTTGCGGCTTTGGGGATCAGGCCGGATACGAAACGCTGGTGCGCAAAATTGCCCGTTTGCCGCTGGATAAATCATCGCGTTTTACCGACTGGTCGCGTCGTCCATTGACCGAGGCACAGCAGACCTATGCGCTGGGCGATGTCACCCACTTGCGCGTAATTTACGAACATTTGGCAAGCCAGATTTCTAAGTCCAACCGCACCGGCTGGGTCGAGGAAGAATTGCAAGTTCTTACGAGCCCGGGCACCTATGTGGTGCGCCCCGAGGATGCCTGGAAACGGGTCAAAACGCGGTCCAGCTCTGGTAAGTTTCTGGCGATGGTGCGCGAGCTTGCCCGGTTCCGAGAGTCTGTTGCTCAGTCAAAAAACATCCCAAGATCAAGGGTTTATAAAGACGAAGCAATGTTAGAGCTGGCCTCGACCAAGCCGCAGAACGCATCAGACCTGTCACGGTCCCGCCTGCTGTTGCGCGAGGCCCGGCGCGGCGATATCGCCGAGGGCATTTTGCAAGCGATCCAAGATGGCAACGCCTGCAAGCCAGAAGATTACCCGACCCCGAAAAACACCCGCGAAACGTTGCAGGTTAATCCGGCGCTGGCCGATATGTTGCGGGTCTTGCTAAAGGCGAAATCTGAAAACTCGGCCGTTGCGCAAAAACTTATCGCCTCGGCTGCTGATCTGGATCAGATCGCCGGCGGGCGGCGCGATGTGGCGGCACTGTCGGGGTGGCGCGCCGAGGTTTTCGGCAACGATGCAATCCGGCTGTGTGAAGGCAAGGTTGGGCTGGTGGTGCGTGGAAAAATCGTCGATGTAATCGAAGTTTAACGTCGAATATTGCGCGAATTCTGGGCCGCGATAACCTCGACACGGCGCACGGTTCTGTATTCGGTTGTCGACAAATAGACCGCGGCTGTCACGTCCAGCATGCGACCGGTTGCAATCACCGGAACCTCAAAGGGGGGCAGGGCGCGAAATTCAAAGCGCACCAAACCCGCCACGTCCGAGGGAACCTGCACAAGCGTAACTTCGTGATAGCCGATCGACGCCAATTGGCCGCTGGCCCGGATGATTGTGCCGGTTGAGGTGCGCTCGGTCCGAAGGTCGGTGATCTGCTGGATCAATGGACCCGCTTTGACGGCATTATCACTTGCATCGGCGGGCAGCAGGATCGCCTGTTTGGACCGTCTGGCGCGCCGTGCTTCGCCGCCACCAAACCAATTGAAAGGGTTTAAAACGCCAGCCGACCCGGCGCTGCCACCAGAGCCACGGCCGCCAGAGCATGCAGATAACGCCACACAAAGCCCAATAATCAGAATTTTACGCACGAGACCCCCATCAGTATTCCCGCAGCCAACCAATCCCAAACCGGGCCGAAAGTCAAAGCATACTGGACCTTTGGCGCGACCCGTTTTAGGGAATTGTTTGAACGGGGGACGAATGGCCACACCAGAATTTGAAGACATTGCGGAAACCTTCGAGTTTCTGGACGACTGGGAAGATCGCTATCGCCATGTGATCGACATGGGCAAGGCGATGGCACCGCTTGAGGATGCGTTTCGCGTGGCGGCCACCAAGGTCGATGGTTGCGCCAGTCAGGTCTGGTTGCAGCCCGAAATTTCAGGCAGCGGGCCGGATGCGATTTTCAATTTTCGCGGCGCAAGTGATGCAATGATAGTCAGCGGACTGATTGCCATTTTGCACGCCCTTTATTCCGGCCTGACGGTGGCCGAAGTTTTGCAGGTTGATGCACCGGGTGAACTGGCGCGTCTTGGGCTGAACGATCATTTGTCGGCGCAGCGATCCAATGGCTTGCGGGCGATGGTCGAGCGGATACGTCTGGTCGCAGATCAAGCTGCCGCTTAACTGATCCAGTCAATTAGTTCGCGCTCCAGATCACCATATCCGGTAAAACGCCGCTCATATTTCAGGCCCAGCCGGGCCGCGCAATCTTTGGCTTTCCGGTCAAGATCATCGTCTTGTGACTGCGCCTGATACACCAGCTTTTCGTAGTTTGCGAAATACGTGTCACGCAGTCCCGGATGGCGATCCAGCCCCAGCGGTTTCCACACGAAGGCATCAAATTGGCGCACCAGAAAATCGGTCAGGTAGAAGGCGGTAAATTCGTCTTTTGAACGATCTTCAAAAACCGCGTTTCCTTCAAAAAACGAATAACAATGCGGCCCTTTTAGCATTTCCACCCCCAGTTTCTTGCACAAATCGAACAATTTCCCACCGGTGCCGCAATCGGCATACAGGACGAAAATCTGGGCGTATTGGTTGCGATGTTTGGTGACGGCCTGCTCAATGGCAGGGGCAATTCGTTCGGGATGATTGTGCAAAATTGCGGGCAGACAGGTCAGGTCGATATGATCCCAGCCGTTCGCCTCGGTCACCGCCAGAACTTCGCGCGCGATGGCACCGCAAGCGATCAGCAAAATGCGCCCGCCCGAACCGGAAGCTGCCAGACCGGAGGTCGTCAGCGTGGTGGCGTCCGGCAGCTGCATCTTAGCGCCGGTTCGAAATTATACGCCACATGAGCGTGCCAACCACGACAACAGTCAGGGCCACGCCAATACCGACGGGTGTAAGCGCAACCCGGTTGGCCACGATCGCGCCAAGCCAGACCGTAAGGCCCGCCGCGCTAATGACCATGAGAAGCAGCAATAGTAACCGAGGCAATGGCATTGTTATCCCCTTTTGTTACCGAACAACCGCGTTAGCCTGCCGCCATTTGATTGTGTTTGCGTTCCATAAATTCCTTGGCCGTTTCAACGGCCACAGCAGCGTCACGGCAGTAAGCATCTGCACCAATTGCCTTGCCAAACTCTTCGTTCAGTGGTGCGCCACCGACCATTACAATGTAGTTATCGCGAATGCCGTTTTCTACCAGCGTGTCGATCACGACCTTCATATAAGGCATCGTGGTCGTCAGCAGGGCAGACATGCCTAAAAGGTCGGCGTTGTGTTCTTTGAGCGCATCAATATAGGCATCCACCGAATTATTGATCCCAAGATCATGGATATCAAAGCCAGCGCCTTCCATCATCATCGCCACAAGGTTTTTGCCGATGTCATGGATGTCGCCCTTAACCGTGCCGATCACCATCGTGCCCACACTTGGTGCGCCGGTTTCGGCCAAAAGCGGTTTCAGGATCGCCATGCCGCCCTTCATCGCGTTGGCGGCCAGCAGAACCTCTGGCACGAACAGGATACCGTCGCGAAAATCAATGCCGACAATCGTCATGCCCGCAACCAGCGCCTTGGTCAGCACATCATAAGGTTCCCAGCCGCGCCCAAGCAGGATATTCACGCCTTCTTCGATCTCGTCTTTCAGACCATCATAAAGGTCGTCATGCATCTGCAGCGCCAGCGCTTCGTCATCAAGCTCGCTTAGGATGATATCGTCTTCTTGGTCAGCCATTCCCGGCCTCCTGATCGGGCGCCAAAGGCGCGTGTCTTGTTACTAGATGCGGGTAAAACCCCGGTTCCACATGGCAATTTGCGACATTGGCAGCGCTGCTACCGACGTGGCGTGATTGTGTAATTGTCGGATGTTCTGGTCAATGTTCCGCATTTGTTCTAAGGTCACGGAATGCCCCAGATCAACGAAACCCTGCCGCCAAACCTGCGCCGCCCCGGACGTGCGTCCCAATCCAACAATGTTGGACGGTTTGAGGCGCATCAGCGCGTGGTTGAAAGCGACGGTTGGGATATTGAGGAAGACGCGCAACTGTCGCGCACCGAAGTTTCTTACGAGCGTCCGCGAACGGTTATTACGCGCAACACCTCGCCCGATCTGCCGTTTGACCGCTCTATCAACCCGTATCGGGGCTGTGAGCATGGTTGTATTTACTGTTTTGCCCGCCCGAGCCACGCCTATCTGGGATTGTCGCCGGGTCTGGATTTTGAAACCCGGTTGATCGCCCGTCCGGACGCCGCCAAGGTGTTGGAAAAAGAGCTGCGAAATCCGCGATATCGCCCGGCTTGTATTGCTATCGGCACCAACACCGATCCCTATCAGCCGATTGAGGGTAAACATCGGGTCATGCGCCAGATTCTTGAGGTTTTGCAGGCGTTTAACCATCCGGTCGCCATTGTCACCAAGGGCAGTCTGATCGAACGCGACATTGATATTCTGTCCGATATGGCGGCCAAAGGGTTGGCGCAGGTCGGCATTTCGGTGACCTCGCTTGATCGCAATCTGTCGCGCGCTATGGAGCCGCGTGCACCGGCACCTGAACGTCGGATCAAG
The DNA here is from genome assembly GCA_019090885.1 of Marinosulfonomonas sp. Classification (GTDB taxonomy): domain Bacteria; phylum Pseudomonadota; class Alphaproteobacteria; order Rhodobacterales; family Rhodobacteraceae; genus NORP110. Next base: position 9,321 of record JAHRVC010000228.1, on the reverse strand, counting down.
ATGATCCAACGCTTGGCCGATGCCGGTTGCCCGGTCAAAGTCATGGTGGCCCCGCTTATTCCCGCACTCAGCGATCATGAGCTTGAGGGTATTCTTGAACGCGCCGCTGATGCGGGCGCAATGGCTGCCGAATGGATCATGCTTCGTTTGCCCCGCGAGGTCAGCCCGCTGTTTCGCGAATGGCTGGCGCGTGCGCATCCGGATCGCGCGGCGCGGGTGATGGGGCATGTTCGCGCGATGCACGGCGGGCAGGATTATTCCGCCGACTGGGGCAAACGTATGCGCGGCGAAGGCCAATATGCGCAGATCATTGCGCGCCGTTTTGATGTCGCAGCGCGGCGGCTGGGACTGGCGCGCAAATTTCCGGACTTGCGCACCGACTTGTTCGCCGTTCCCGGACGCGGGCGGCAATTGCCCTTGTTTGGTGATGATCTGTAGCATTTGGACCGGCGTCAGGTGGCGCGACGACGCCGACCGCCTGCACGAGGGGCGCGGGTCGGGGTATTGCCATCGGTGCCATCGCTTGGCGATGAAAACCCACCCATTGCCTTTTCGATCTGCTCCAGTGTTGGGCGCTCTGATCGCGGGCGTTCTTCTAATGCCGCGCGCATGTGGCGCAAATGCTCGGGCGTGGTGCCGCAACAGCCGCCAATGATCTGTGCGCCGCTATCGCGCGCCAGCACCGCGTATTCCCCCATCAGTTCTGGCGTTCCGTCGTAATGGATGTGGCCGTCCTGATATTTCGGGATGCCAGCGTTGCCTTTGGAAATGATCGGGCGGGTCGTGTCTGTGGCTGCAAACCCCAGAATTGTGCGCAGCAAATCGGATGCGCCAACCCCGCAATTGGCCCCAAAGGCCAGCGGTGGTGTTTCAATTTTATCGACCAGCTTGGCCAGATCGGTTGACGTTACCCCCATCATCGAGCGTCCGGCTGTGTCAAAACTCATTGTGCCACACCAGGGCATACCGGCCAGCGTCGCGCCTTCGCCAGCGGCGCGGTATTCATTTGGGTCCGAGATCGTCTCGGCCCATAAAACGTCCGCGCCACCTGATTTCAGACCATCCGCCTGTTCGTGAAACATCTCAACTGCATCCGCATACGTCAGGTTGCCCATGGGTTCCATGATGTCGCCGGTCGGGCCGATCGAGCCTGCAACGATGACATTGCGCCCAGATTTGTCGGCAACATTGCGACCAATTTCGGCCGCCGCGCGGTTCAGCTCTGCCACGCGTTTCTGCCCGTCGTGCAGTTTCAGACGCGAGGCATTGCCACCAAAACTGTTGGTCAGGAACAGGTCACTGCCTGCATCGACTGCCCCCTGATAAAGTGCTGTGATGCGGTCCGGGTGATCGACGTTCCAGAACTCTGGCGCTTCGCCTGCTTCCAGCCCCATGTTGAACAGGGTGGTGCCCGTTGCGCCATCGGCCAGAATCCAGTCGCGCTCTGCCAGCATTTCCGCAAATTTGTTTGCCATTTTTCTTATCTTTCAAATGCAAAGGGCGAGACCCCCGAAGAATCGCGGCCTCGTTTTTTGGTGTTAGTGCCACGGGGGCGAAAATGAAACAAATTCATAAATGTCATAATCATTATGAATTATGCTCGCTAAGTCGCCGTGCGACGACAGTCCAAACACATCAACCGGGCACAAAAAAGGCGCGCCAAAGCCGTGGCGCACCGTGATATTTCTGGGCCGGTTAGCGGGTCGCGCTGGCGCAGATCAAACCTCGTCCATCAACTGGCTTTTGGCCAGCTTCATCAACTCTGCCATTTTTGTGCGGATCGTTGCCTCATCGGCCTTGGCGCCAAGATCGCCTGAAACCTTGCGATAGACATCTTCGTGCCCGGCTTCTTCAAAATCGGATTTGATCACTTCACTGGCATAAGCCGCGGCAGCATCGCCGGTTTTGCCCATTAATTCCGCGGCCCACAGCCCTAACAATTTGTTGCGCCGCGCGTCGGCTTTGAACTGCATTTCTGCGTCATGTGCGAACTTGGACTCAAAGGCATTTTCACGTTCGTCAAAGCTGGTCATGTCTGTCCTCTTGGGGCTGATAACTATTTCCACTGATATGCCCCCTGCGACGCGTGGCTGCAAGGGGCCTCGGTGTTCTTGCGGCAGGTCACATCATCGCATATACGCTCGCCCAAAGGGGCCGGGCCTGTCGTCGGGTGCCTTAAAAAGCGAGGGCCGGATGGCAAGGCGCAAGAAAATCTACGAAGGCAAAGCGAAAATCCTTTACGAAGGCCCCGAGCCGGGCACAATCGTGCAATACTTTAAGGATGACGCCACTGCATTCAACGCCGAGAAAAAGGCGACGATTGATGGCAAAGGTGCCCTAAACAACCGCCTGAGCGAGTTTTTTATGAAAGGCTTGTCTTCAATCGGTGTGCCGACGCATTTCATAAAACGTTTGAATATGCGTGAACAGCTGGTCCGTCAGGTCGAGATTATTCCGCTGGAAGTGATCGTGCGAAACGTCGCGGCAGGCTCAATGGCCAAGCGTCTTGGCATGGAAGAGGGCACACAACTGCCCCGTCCAATCGTCGAATTCAGCTACAAGGATGATTCGCTTGGGGATCCGCTGGTGCCCGAAGAATACGTAATCGCGTTTGGCTGGGCCAATCAGCAGGACATGGAAGACATCATTTCAATGGCGCTGCGGGTAAATGATTTCCTGTCGGGTGTATTTTTTGGCGTCGGCATCAAGCTGGTCGATTTCAAAATTGAAATCGGTCGTGTTTGGGACAATGATTTCATGCGCCTGATTGTGGCCGATGAGATTAGCCCCGACAGCTGTCGTTTGTGGGATATCGAAACTGGCCGCAAGCTGGACAAAGACGTCTTTCGTAAGGATCTGGGCGATTTGGCGGATGCCTATACAGAAGTTGCGCGGCGCTTGGGCGTTTTGCCGTCCAATGTAACGCACGCCCATACGCCGACGCTAATAAACTGATCGCCGGTCTTCACCGCGCAAATTACAAGGAATAAGACAATGAAGGCACGCGTTCATGTGATGCTTAAAAACGGGGTTCTGGATCCGCAAGGCGCGGCCGTGCTCCACGCACTTGGCACGCTTGGGTTTGAAGGGGTTAACGGTGTGCGACAGGGCAAAGTGATCGAACTGGACCTGAGCGAGACCAGCCGCGACAAGGCCGAGGCCAGTGTCACCGACATGTGCGAAAAACTGTTGGCGAATACGGTGATCGAAAGCTACCGGGTGGAGATCCTGTAATGCGGGCGGGGGTGATTGTCTTTCCGGGGTCCAATTGTGATCGTGATCTTGCAGTTGCGTTTCGTCAGGCCGGGGCAGATGTTTCGATGATCTGGCACAAGGATGTGTCGCTGCCGGACAATCTGGACGTAATCGGCATTCCGGGCGGGTTTTCCTTTGGCGATTATCTGCGATGCGGGGCGATTGCGGCGCGCTCGCCAATCTGCAGTGCGGTCGTTGAGCACGCCAAACGTGGCGGCTACGTGATCGGCATTTGTAACGGATTTCAGGTGCTGTGCGAAACCGGCCTGCTGCCGGGCACTTTGATGCGCAATTCGGGGATCAAATTTGTCTGTAAGACGGTCGGTTTGCGGGTTCAGTCAACGCAGGGCGCATTTATGCAAACCTACGAAACCGGCCAGGAAATTCTGATGCCCGTGGCCCACCACGACGGCAATTATACCGCCGAAGATGATCTGATCTCCCGGTTGGATGGCGAGGGCCGCGTCGCGTTTCGCTACCTGAAAAACCCAAACGGATCGGCCGACGATATTGCCGGCGTGCTGAGCGCCAACAAGCGTGTTCTGGGCCTGATGCCACACCCAGAACGGGCGGTGGACGGCGCGCATGGTGGAACGGACGGCACAGCCATTTTTGCAGGGTTGGCATCGGTTCTGGAAAACGCCTGACTGGGTGCTTGAGCCGGATGGCGCGGCGGCGTAGGCTGCACCAATGGTGACCGCACAAAAAACAAAAGAGAAATGGCCCCAGCTTTCGATGTCCTGGCGCGGTCGGATTGCCGTGCTTGCTATTACCGCTCTTGGGGTTTTCTTCGTGTTGGCGACCAACCAACTGCTGACGGCCCGATTCACAGAAACCACCCGTAATCAGGCCAAAGTGCGTCACGCGTTATATTCGGGCAACCTTATTTCCGAGCTTCAGCGAAACTCGGTCGTTCCGCTTTTGCTATCTCGCGATCCGGGCCTGATAACAGCCCTATCGACGGATGACTACTCACAGGCCAGTCAGGGTCTGATTTCCTACACCAAAGAAATTGGATCGGCATCGATGATGTTGCTGGACGAATCCGGGCGCGCAGTGGCGGCGACGGATCGCAACAAAATCGGCAGCCAGCATCGGACCGATCCCTATTTCATTGAAGCATTGCGATCCAACGAAACGGTTTTTACCACATTTCGTACGGATAGCGGCGCTTTTGTTTTCAACTATAGCCGCAAGATTAGGGCTGATGGGGAAACGATTGGTGTCATCGTTGTCGAAACGGATTTGCGGAAATTTGAACAAAGTTGGGCGGGGATTTCCGAAGCAATTTTTGTGACCAACAGCGAGGGGCTGATTATCTTGGCCACCGAGCCGCGCTGGCGTGGAATGATGGAAAGCGAAGCCTTGCAGGTGCATACCGCGCCTTCGGCGATCCGACGGGCCCTGCAGGCCGGTGCTGACTGGACGACGGTGCCGGTAGATGCCTACCTGAAGGGCGAGGCCGTCTTGCGTCAGGACAGCCGGACCAGTTTTCGCGGCTGGCGGATGACAACCTTTACGCCCTACGCGTCGGTGCGTGAAAGGGTCAATGGCGTCTTGGCGCTGGAAATCATGGCGTTCGCGCTGCTTTTGGCGATTGCCTTTTATTTTGCGAGTCGCAAAGCGCGTGCGCGCAGCTTTCTGTTTCAACAAGAGTCAGCGGATCTTCGCCAGTTGAATGAGGCGCTGCAGCGGGAAATTGCCGAACGTGAACGGGCTGAACGCAACCTTGAGGTCGCCGAGCAAACCCTTGCTCAGTCATCAAAACTTGCCGCATTGGGCGAAATGTCGGCCGCGGTCAGCCACGAGCTGAACCAACCGCTCGCGGCGATGAAAACCTACCTTGCCGGGGCCAGATTGTTACTGCAGCGAAAGCGCCCCGAAGAAGCCCTGTCGTCGTTCCAGCGGGTCGATGATCTGATTGAGCGGATGACTTCGATCACTCGCCAATTGAAAAGTTACGCCCGAAAAGGCGGCGATGCGTTTGAGCCGATTGATATGCGCGATGCGCTTTCATCCGCCCTTTCGATCATGGAACCCCAGTTAAACCAGCAGGAAACGCAGATTACGCGAACAGTTCCGCGCATGCCGGTGATGGTTATGGCGGACCGGGTTCGACTGGAGCAGGTGATAATAAACCTGCTGCGAAATGCGATGGATGCGGTCAAGTCGACGGTTGATCCAAGCATAGAGATTATTATCGCCGCCGGCGAAACCTCGACCCTTTCAGTGCGTGACAACGGCTCTGGTATTGCCGATCTGGACAGCTTGTTTGAGCCGTTTTACACCACCAAGGTGCCGGGTGAAGGTGTCGGGCTGGGGCTGGCGATTTCGTCGGGAATTGTGAACGATTTAGGTGGCCGTCTGACTGCAAGGCATGCACGCGGCGGGGGGGCAGTATTTGAAATGCAATTGCCTATATTAGAAGATGACGCCCAAGCGGCGGAATAACAAACGGACTGTAAAGAATGAAGATTGCGATCGTTGACGACGAAAAAGACATGCGCCAGTCGATCAGCCAGTGGCTGGCCCTCTCGGGTTTTGAAACCGAAACCTTTGCAAGTGCCGAAGATGCACTGGCATCTGTCGGAGCGGATTACCCCGGCGTTGTCGTCTCGGACATCAAGATGCCCGGTATGGATGGTATGCAGTTCCTGAAAAAACTTATGAACGTGGACAGCGCCCTGCCGGTGGTGATGATTACCGGCCACGGTGATGTGCCAATGGCCGTTGAGGCGATGCGCGTCGGTGCGTTTGATTTTCTGGAAAAACCGTTCAACCCCGACCGGATGACCGAATTGGTCAAACGTGCGACCACCAGCCGGCGGCTGACGTTGGACAGCCGCGCGCTGCGGCGCGAACTTTCGGACGGCACCACGATCATGAAAAAGCTAATCGGCACGTCGCCGGTGATGGAGCGGCTGCGCGAGGATATTCTGGATCTGGGGCAGGCCGATGGTCATGTTCTGATTGATGGTGAAACCGGCACCGGCAAGACGCTGGTCGCCCATGCGCTGCACGCGGTCGGTGCCAAGGCAGGTAAGAAATTCGTCTGCCTGTCCTGCGCTGCCTATGATGAAGAAACGCTGGCCAAGCGGATTTTTGGCCCGGTTGATGGTGGCGTCCAGCCGCTAACCGAAGAGGCGCGCGGCGGCACAATGGTGCTGGAAGATATCGAGGCGCTGCCGCAAACGCTTCAGGCCCGCCTGCTGACGTGGATCAACGATCAGGGCACCCCGGCCGAAACCCGCGTGATCGCGATATCCAATCTTCAGGAGCGCGGCAAGACCTGCGAGGATGTCTTGCGCCCCGACCTGTTCTACCGGCTGGCGGCGATGAAGATCACCCTGCCTCCGCTGCGTCAGCGCGGCGAGGACATCCTGATGCTATTCACCCGTTTTGGCGAGCAATTCGCCGAGGAATACGGCTGCGACGCACCGCAGGTTTCAGCCCAGGAAGCGGCGCAATTGTTGCAGGCACCCTGGCCGGGAAATATCCGCCAGCTAATCAATGTGTCCGAACGGGCGGTGTTGCAGAACCGTCGCGGCAGCGGGTCGATCGCGTCATTGTTGATGGCTGAAGATGAGGTCAGCGAGGCCTCGATGACCACCGAAGGCAAGCCGCTGAAGGAATATGTCGAAGCGTTTGAGCGGATGTTGATTGACAACACCATGCGCCGTCACAAGGGCAGCATCGTTGCCGTGATGGAGGAACTTAGCCTGCCACGCCGGACCCTGAACGAGAAAATGGCCAAATATGGCCTGCAACGGTCCGATTATCTTTAACTGAGTGCGAAGACAGATCCGGGCGTTAACCGTTCGGTGGGGCGGTCAGCAGGACGCGGCGGGCAAGTGCTTTGATCTGTTCGATGTAATCGGTCTGCGACCAATCACAGTCGCCCGTCAGCTGTTCCCAGTTGCGCACCGATAGCAGCGTCCACAGAATGTCGGTCGCCTGCTTGGCGGAATGATCCGCGGCCAGCAGGTGATCGCGTTCCAGCGCCGCCACTGCGGCCGCGCAGCCGTGGCGCACGGCCTGCATCCTGTTGTTCCATGCAAGGCCTGCCGCCTCGTCCGTATCTTTCATCGCTAGAAGCGCCTGCGCCACCCCGTAAATGCGCGGAATATGCGCACCCCATGCCTCGATAAAGGCGTCCAACCGTTCTGGCCCTGTTTTGGCCGAGCGGCTTTGTGCCAGTTGCGCGTCAACTTCGGTGATCTCGTCTAGGTAAACTGTCGCGGCGATCAGCAAATCTGCCCGGTTTGTAAAATGCAGATAGACCGCCTGTCGGCTGATACCGGCCCGCTTGGCGATATCAGACATACGGGTTTCTTTATGTGGATTTCCTTCCAGCAGCTCCAGAGCGGCTTTCAGAATGCGATTGCGGGTATCGGGTTGTGGGCTTGACATGCTGTAAAGGTGCACGCACTTGACATCATGTCAATTGACATGATGTCAAGCAAAGAGAAACAGTAATGAGCAAACGAATTTTCATCTGGGTGGGGCACCCGAAAACCAACACGTTGTGCAATGCGATCGGCGACGCCTATCGGGCTGGGGCTGAACAAAATGGCGCGCAGGTCCGGCGCATGGATTTGAACGAAATGTCTTTTGATCTGAGTGTTGATGGCTATGGCGACGCGTCCACGCCGCTGGAGGCCGATCTGCGTGCATGGCAAGATAATATCACCTGGGCCGATCACCTGGTGTTTATCCACCCCTATTGGTGGGGTGCGATGCCAGCCCGGGCCAAGGCGGTTCTGGATCGGGCGCTGACCCCCGGCTTTGGATATAAATACCGACAAAAAGGGATGCGTTGGGACAAGCTGCTTGCGGGCACGACTGCGGACGGTGTTATCACGTCCGACACGCCCCCGCTGATCGACACATTGATCTACCGACAGCCCGCCCGCCGGGTGATGAAAAATCAGGTGTTGGGCTTTTGCGGCATCAAGGGCGTAAAATCATTCAGTTCGGATCGGTGAAAATGGCCAATCAGAACAAGATCAATGGCTGGATCAGCAAGGCCGAAACCATGGGCGCCCGCGCGGCTGCCTGAGCCACGCCAAACCCTGAATAGAAAGGAAAATCAGATGTCTTTGGATTTATTAATCTATGTTTTCGGTATAGCGGCCCTGTTAAGTGGGATCATTGCCGGGGTGTTTCTTGCGTTCTCGGACTTTGTGATGGCGTCCCTGACGCTCGCCAAGCCAGCGGTCGGTATTGAGGCGATGCAGATCATAAACAGGCGGGTTTACCGTTCGTTGTTTCTGGTGCTGCTGCTTGGCATGGTGCCGGTTTCGGTGGGTATCGCGATCTATGCCCATTTCGAATTGTCGGGATTGCCCGCGTTTTGGTTTGTTTTGGGTGGTTTGATCTATGTGATCGGCGTGTTTGGCGTGACAATGGTTTGCAATGTGCCGATGAACAAAAAACTGGACGCACTGGACGTCAGCATGCCGGCAACCAAGGCCTATTGGGCAGAACATACGATGTGTTGGACGCGGTGGAACCATTTGCGCACGTTCGCATCGGTGGGTGCGGCAGTCTGCTTTTTGTGCGGCTGTGTGGCGCTGGCTACGGCCTGATACGCAAACCGGCTGCGTATTGGTTCTTGGCTCGCCATGCGCGGAAATACCCGTTGTGCGGGCAGAACAGCAACTGAATTCGCGTTTCGGGTGGCGAATGTCAAATTGAGGATTGTAATCGAACCCTTATCTCACTTATGTTGTAAGCACGGGCGATGTGAAGGAATATTCGCATACCCGGACGAGTTTCGCTGTTATTGGGTTTCCAAGGCAAGATGCCGGGACGTTTCAATGCAGACCGAGAAGGCCGCAAGGTCAACAGTTTGCCCACAGCAAAAAAGCTGAATGGGCCATTAATGGGAGCGGCATAACGCTCCGGAGAAAACCGCGATGAGGCGCGCAGTAATATTTCAAGAACGATCAGGGGCCAATTGTGCCGACCTGATTCCTGTTCGCGCGCCAAATCTCGCCCAAACAAGACACCCCCTTGCCGTGCAGAATCCACCGGATGCTGTGCCCTGCGACGTGGTGCATAAAG
>JAHRVC010000227.1 GCA_019090885.1 Marinosulfonomonas sp. | reverse complement strand
GGCTGCACGGTCCCGTTAATAAGGGGGGTGTCGCCAGACATTCCCGCCATCTGGTCATGCCTTGAAGTTTCATATGGCATTGAACCATCGCTTTGAAATCTGCGATCTTGAAGCACTAACGGGATGTCATCCACCCCGTATTCAGACGGTAGGTCCAAAGCGTCGGCTTCCTCGTCGTCTATTATGATCATTCCGGCCAATCCTGACCAAACCTGCGGGGCCGTTTCGTGCATTAAGTGGGAATGGTACCACATCGTCGAAGCTTTTTCGTGGATCATAAATTGGGGTGACCAAGTCTGATTTGGCTTGATGACCTGATGCGGCCCCCCATCGGCCTTTGCGGGCACGTTCATCCCATGCCAATGCAACGTTGAATCATGTCCCAGGTTGTTCGTCACCCGCATCTGGACGGTTTCGCCAGATCGCATTCTAAGCACTGGCCCCAGAAAACTCCCATTTATTCCGCTGGTCTTTGTCTGAAACCCTTTAAAAAATTCAGTTTTACCATTCTGAAGGCTCAGATCGTAATTTCTGACACCGTTCAAAACTGTGCCTTCATATACCGGCGGAATCGCAACTTCTGTTTGGGTCGAACTAACACTTTGCGCATGTGTGGATGTGCCTGAAAATGCAAAAGAACACAGAGCCAGCGCACTGCCACCCAAAAGAAATCCACGGCGAGTTTGTTCAAGTTTCAAGTCCAATTCTCCCATCCCTATAAAACTGGTGTATCGTGGTCGATATTCAGAGTTGAACAGGGCTATGTCAATTGTAACTATTTGCACCTGTTTGACGGTCAGAAACTTCTCATCCGGCTTTTTGTAACTATTTGCACCTGTTTGACGGTCAGAAACTTCTCATCCGGCTTTTCCAGAACAATTTGGCTTGCGGTATGCAAGACGGTTTTGCATGGAAATATACTGGTCGGGAAATGTTTAGTGGTCCCCGGCTGCCCAGCTAAAGGCAGTTTAATCTGACGGTGCCAACAGGCAATCCATTCATTTTGTCCGCGCAAAGCGACTTCAAATTCGCGCGTTGCACTGGCCCAATATCGCCTGGGCAAACACTGACTTGTAGCCGGAATTGAACCGGTTTGCAGTGTTCGGAGCCTCTGAAAATCAGGTGTCAGCAAGCGCCACCATGGCTGGCGTAATCCCATACATTCTGATGGAACTGGTCACATTGGCGCGGCTTTTCAGCTTTCCAATCATCGCAGCGCGGCTTCCGTCTGGAATAATGTAGGCGGCACAGTCGCCGTGTCTTTGAGGCGGGCAGGGTGATTTCTTTGTTAGGTCAAGCCGCGGTAATTTTTGCCACCAATTGATCGACCAGTCTGTCGACAGGTTGATCGATATCCACGCAAACAGATAGTTCATCCGGCTGTGGTGGTTCAAGAGCGACCAGTTGGCTTTCCAAAAGTGATGCTGGCATGAAATGTTGCGAACGGGTCGTCATGCGCGCAAGCAGAACGTCCCGGCTTCCGTCCAGATATAAAAACCAAACCTTTCCGCCCGCGGTTTTGCAAATAGTATCCCGATAAGACCGCTTAAGCGCCGAACACCCAATGACAATGGGCCCAGTTTCTTTGGCAAGCTGTCGGCCCACATCGACCAGCCATGGGTGCCGGTCCGCATCCGTAAGTGGTTGTCCGCGCGCCATTTTTTCAATATTATTTTGCGAGTGCAGATCGTCGCCGTCAACGAACAAGGCATCCAATCGCTGTGCAACTGCCGCGCCAACGGTGGTCTTGCCACATCCTGATACGCCCATCACAACGAAACGCCGCACTGCAGGCTGGCTGTTCTGCGACATCCGGCATCCTTTATTTTCGGCAAGCCAAGGCTTGCTCCAATCTCGTTAGCGATAACATTCCTATCGGCACAAGAACAGAAAATGTCCAGACCCGATGTCCTGCAAGCCGCAGCTAAATGACACGGCGCATGATCACCGCCAATCGTTGCCGCGGTCCGGTAACACCCGATTGCGTAGCATTTCCAGAAACTTTTCGCAGGCGGGTGCGCGCGGGCGGTCCTTTGACAGCACCACACCTGCGCTTGTTGCCCAGTTGAACCACTCTGCTTGGATCTGCACCAAATCCGAGTTGACGTCCCAGCCGGTGATGCACGGCAGTGCGCACAGGTAATCGCTTTCCAGCAACAGGCTTTCAGAAAATTGCCGCGAAACGGTTTCAACCAGTGCCACAGGGACTTCCAGACCGGATTCCTCGAAAGAATAGCGCACCGTGGGGTCATCCATTGTGGGCAGGATCCAAGGGTATTTGGCCAGATCTTCAGGCTGAACTTTTTGCTCCTGCGTCGCCAACGGGTGGCCAGCGCGCGCCATTATGAAGATACGCAGTTCCGCCAGTTCCTCGCATTCCAGCTCATCGGGCAAATCCTCGGTGATCCGCCCCAGCATCATATCTGCGGTGCCCAATTTCACCCGTTCTAACAATTCATCCCGTGTTCCGGTGACAATATTGATTTGGATGCCGGGGGCAATTTGATGCAGGCGGGCGATGATACCGGGCAGGATATGGCCCAGCCAGAATTGCCCGGCGGCAATTGTTATCGTGCCGGACAGGCCCAGATTATGGTTGTGGATGTCCTTGGTAAGGTTCTGCAATGACCGTTCAATCGGTTCTATCTGGTCTAGAAACATCCTGCCTGCGGTGGTTGGCACCACGCCGCGCGGCCCCCTATCAAACAGTTTTGAGCCGACCAGATCTTCTACCCGCGACAGGATTTTTGTCAGTGCAGGTTGGGTGATCCCCAGTTCGCGTGCCGCAGCCGAGATGTTTTCATGTCTGGCGACGCATCGGATAAATCTGAAATGTTGTGTTTCCACGCGGGCGTCTCCGATCAGCAAAAGTGCCTGGCAGCAGGCGGGGCGAAAGACCGCATGTGCAACATATCGTGGCACGCGGCGCAAGTGTCGGGGGCTGCCGACAGTGCAAGACATTCCATTCCGGTATGCCCCACCCCCATAAAACCGCTCAATTCAAATGGGTCGTATCCTGTAACAAGAGGAAACGCCAAGTGGCGGACCTGAAAGGAACTATATGTCGAGCACGCAGCCCACCAAGAATTTCGTTTTGATACTTTCGGATGAACACAATCGCAAAGCCGCTGGCTGCTATGGCCATCCTTTCGTGAAGACGCCCAATATCGACCAGTTGGCAGCGACAGGCACACGGTTTACGTCGGCCTATTGTAACAGCCCGATTTGCGTGCCTGCGCGGGCGTCATTGGCGACCGGGCGCTATGTGCATGACACTGGTTTCTGGGACAATGCCTGTCCCTACACTGGCAACCCCAAAAGCTGGCATGAGCTGCTGCGCGACGCGGGCGTGGACGTGGTTTCAATCGGCAAACTGCATTTTCGCGGCGGCGATGATTATGGTTTCTCCGAAGAAATTATTCCGCTGCATGTGGTTGGCGGCAAGGGCGACATGAAGGCCCTTTTTCGCAAGGAGTTACCGGCAAAGGCCGGAACCGAAGATATGGCGGAGCAGGCAGGGCGCGGTGACTCGTCTTATTCTCAATATGACACCCGCACAGCCGCTACGGCAGATGAATGGCTGACACGGCGTGCCAAAGGCGACAACGCGACATCCTTTGCGCTGTTTGTCAGTTTCGTGATGCCGCATTTCCCGCTGATCGCGCCCGAAGCCTATTTCGCCATGTACGAAAAATATGGTCTGGAAGAACTGACTCACCGTTTGAACAACGATCCGCCGGATCACCCGACGCTAAAGCGCATGTTCGAGTATTTCGACTATGACCAGCATTTTGACGATGAGAAAAAGGCGACCGCGCTGCGAGCCTATTACGGCATGGTCACCCGCATGGATGAGCTGGTTGGCGATGTGGTCAAATCAGTGCACAGCAACGGATACACCGAAAATACGACAATCGTTTACGCATCCGATCATGGTGACAATCTGGGTAACCGTGGCATGTGGGGCAAATCGGTGATGTATGAGGACAGCGTCGGGGTGCCGATGATAATATCCGGACCCGGTGTGCCCAAGGGCGTCGCGATGGATAACCCCGTCACATTGTTGGATATAGCTCCTACAGCGGCGGCGGCGGTTGGCGTGGATGACTCGGCTGAGGCTTACGTTGGAACATCTTTGATCGAAATCGCGTTCGGAGCTGACCCGGACAGGCCTGCCTTTGCAGAGTATCACGCATCGGGCTCGGACACCGGGCAATTCATGTTACGCAAAGGCCACTGGAAACTGGTGTATTACGTTGGCGCACCGTCGCAGCTTTTTGATTTGCGCACCGATCCTGATGAGGCGAGTGATCTGGCCGGACAGGCGGAACATGCGACAAAACAGGCTGAACTGGAAGCTGAGTTGCGCAAAATCTGTGATCCCGAAGAACAGAACCGCCGGGCGTTCGCCGATCAGGCGGCAATGATCGACGCCTACGGTGGCCGGACTGAAATTGAGAAAACCGCAGATATCCCATTTACGCCGGCGCCAGAGTGATCGCAGGCGTGTCGCATACACCACTGGTTTGGGGGAAATGCGC
>JAHRVC010000226.1 GCA_019090885.1 Marinosulfonomonas sp. | reverse complement strand
CATCTGGCGTCGCACAACCGTTATCTGGTGCAACAGTTGGACCTTGTGCATCGTTCGATGGCGTTGCTGGCAACTACATCGCTGGCGGTCGAGGGACGGGGCAAGGCGGCCCTGTCCGAGCATGACCGGATCGTCACGGCAATCGAGGCGGGCGATGGGGACAGCGCGCAGGCAGCCCTTTGCAAACATATCTCACAAGCCTTTGAGACACGGCTTAAACTTGACGCTGAAACTACCCGTAATTAACCGATTTTTCGGGATGCAGATCGGCTTGCGTCGTTCCTGAAGTTCCATGCAGGCCGTGGGTCGTCTTGTCCCAGTAAAAGGGTTTGGAAACCATTTCAAACAGGGCTTTATAGGCGGCAATCGTTGCCAGTGGAAAGTAAAGCGGAACGGTTGCAACCCATGGCCACAGGCCGCGATGGCGCCGGGTCGCGACGGCAAAAATGCCGATAGCCAATGATGTTGCTTCGGATAGCAGAAAAGCGGTTATCAACCCGGTCACTAACGGCGGTGATGCAATGTGCCAAAGTGGATGCCAAAGGCCCAGTGGCAACGCCCAGAATGACCACAAGATTGGCGCCAAAAGGAATTGCGTCAGGGTGCCCAGAAATACCAGCTGAAACCCGGCGAATTTCCACGGCCCGATATCGATAAGCAGTTTTCGCGGCGAACGCATATGCACGGCCCACGTCATGGCGTAGCCCTTTAACCAGCGTGAACGCTGCCTGATCCATGGCCAAAACCGGCAGTTTGCCTCTTCCTCGGTCATTGTCGGTATTAATTCGGTGCGATAGCCATATCTGGCCAGTCGAACCCCGATATCGGCGTCTTCTGTCACATTGTGGGCGTCCCAACCGCCGATCAGTTCCAGCGCTTCGCGGCGGAAGAACAACGTGGTGCCGCCAAGCGGGATCACAAGGCCAAGACGTTCTAACCCCGGCAGGACGACCCGAAACCATGTGGCATATTCGATGGTAAAACAGCGCGATAACCAGTTTGTGCGGGCGTTATAAAAATCCAGAACTCCCTGTAAACATACGACTTCTGGCCCGACCTCGTGGAAGCGGCGCACCACTTTGAACAATTGATCCGGTTCGGGCGCGTCTTCGGCGTCATAAACGCCAACCACCCGGCCACGGCAAAAATCCAGTGCATAATTCAGCGCACGGGGTTTTGTTTTCAATGTTCCGGCGGGCACAACGATCTGGCGCATCCAGTTGGGCAGGTTTGCCGATTTCAGCGCCGATTGCGTCAGGTTGTCATCTTCCTCGACGATCAGACAGACGTCGAGCAATTCGCGCGGGTAGGTCAGTCGGGCAAGGCGGCGCACCAAACGGCCGGCAATCTCGCGCTCATGAAACAGCGGCACCAGCAGGGACACAGTTGGTAACTGCATCATTTTGCGCCCCTTGCGTTGACTTGAAAAGCTCGCAGCGCGGCGACCGCCTAGAACGGTGGCAATTGCGGCGGTGAGTTTAAGCGCGGTATTCAAAGCCAGCGCTGTGACGGCGATTGCGCAGAGCAGCAAAAAGGTTGTTTGCGGCGCGGCGATGAAACCCGCAATCAGGGCAATTGCTGTCGCTGCGGCGAGCCGGGCCGCAATGCCTGCATCCCAACCCCTGCAACTTTCGTTGGTATGAACCCGTGTTTCGGCCCGCGCAGTCAGCGGCCCCTGACGCGCGCGCAAAAGTGCGTTTTGGATCTCGGCCTCTGGCGCAATTGACATCAGGACCGGCCCAAAGGCGGCAGGCAGGTTTTCGCGAATTTTGGCAAAGTCTTCTGGGCGGGAGGTCACGATGATCGTTGCCGCGCCCACACGTTTCCACGGGACAAACCCACCCTGAAGGCAGTGCTCTGGCGAAATCAGGTCGATCAGGCGCACGTCAGGCGGCGTGGTTTGCAGGTCGGCAACAGAGCATTTGAACTGCTCGGCCAGCCCGCGATAAAGGCCCGCTTCGCTGACCATGTTGTTGGCACGCAAAATGTCGCCAAATCGCACGTCTTCGCGGGCCCGCATTGCCGTTGCTTTCAGCATATCACCGGGCGACAGGTCGCCCAGATCGACCAATATCTGACCAAGCGGGCGCGGGCGGCGTCTGGTGGGGCGCGAAAGCAGCAGCGTTGGTTTTGAACGCCGCGCCGGCGTCACAGTCTGGATTAAGGGCATATTCATCGGCATTCACAGGCTATTTGGGCTGCGAATACCTTTGATCATTTGAGGTTAATGGCGTGTTAACCGAAGGAATTTTCAGGATTTATTTTCGATTGCGGCCACAAATCGTTCGAACAGATAATAGCTGTCCTGCGGGCCGGGGCTGGCTTCGGGGTGGTATTGAACCGAGAAGACCGGTCGATCTAACATGCGGATGCCGCAGTTGGATCCGTCAAACAGGCTGACATGAGTTTGGATGACGCCTTTGGGCAGGCTTTGGCTGTCGACGGTAAAGCCGTGGTTCATCGACGTAATTTCAACCTTGCCGGTTTCCAGATCCTTAACCGGGTGGTTGGCGCCATGGTGGCCGTGGTTCATTTTTACCGTTTGCGCCCCAAGTGCCAGTGCAAGCATTTGATGCCCAAGACAAATTCCAAAAATAGGCAGGGTGGTGCGATCAAGGATGTCGCGGATCATGGGAACGGCATATTGCCCCGTCGCTGCCGGATCACCCGGACCGTTGGACAGGAATATCCCAACCGGGTTGTGGGCCAGAACTTCGTCGGCTGTGGCACTTGCGGGCAGCACAGTCACATCACAGCCCGCTGATGCAAGACAGCGCAGGATGTTGCGCTTGGCACCGAAATCGATCGCGACGACCTTGTGGCCCGCTGTCTTGCGCGGCGTAAAGCCATCGGGCCATGCCCAACGCATCTCATTCCACTTATAGGATTGGGCGCAGGTGACGTCCTTGGCCAGATCCACCCCTTCAAGCCCGGAAAACGCGCGCGCCGAAGCGACAAGCGCCTCGATATCGAAGTTCCCCTTGGGGTCATGGGCCAGCGCCACATGCGGCGCGCCTTGGGCGCGAATGGCGCGGGTCAGGCGACGGGTATCAAGCCCGCCGATGCCGATGCGACCATTCTTTGTCAGCCAGTTGGTCAGCTCACCGTTGGCGCGCCAGTTTGATGGCTCGCTCGGATCCCATTTAACGACCATGCCTGCGGCAACCGGATCATTGGATTCGTCATCTTCTTGATTTACCCCAACATTTCCGATGTGAGGAAAGGTGAAGGTCACTACCTGACCGGCATATGACGGGTCGGTCATGATTTCCTGGTATCCGGTCATCGAGGTGTTAAAACACAGCTCGGCCTGAGTGGTGCCGGTGGCACCAAAGCCCTTACCATAGAAGATAGATCCATCCGCCAGCGCCAGACAGGCGGTCGGTTTTTCTTTGGTTGAGATTGCAGGCATGGCGCGACTCTCCGGAGGTAAACCGTCGAGAACCTAGGAAATGGCGGCGGCGGGGTCAAGGCCGCCTGTGTTTTTAGCTTGTTTAACAAAATCAAACACTTAACTCGATTTTCCGCTGTTGTCACTTGGCTTGGGGTTGTTTATGTTCGGGGTTTGGAAATTCCTTGCGGATCGGACGGACGATGGACATGCGCAGCCGACTTAGTGACGCTCTGAAAAACGCGATGAAGTCGAAGGAGGCCGCAAGGCTGTCGACCCTTCGCCTGATTAGCGCGGCGATCAAAGATCGTGACATTGCGTTGCGCGGCGAGGGCCGGGACGAAGGCGTGGGCGAGGGTGAAATTCTTGCGATCCTTGGTAAAATGGTCAAGCAGCGCCAGGAAAGCGCGCGTGCCTATGAAGAGGGCGGGCGGCTTGAGCTGGCAGAGCGCGAGATGTCAGAGATTACAGTGATCGGGGAATTCCTGCCCCGCCAGTTGAGCAATGATGAAACCGAAGCTGCGGTAACCAAGGCGATTGCGGATGCGGGCGCAAGTTCGATCCGGGATATGGGCAAGGTGATGGGCCTTTTGAAGGGTAAATACACCGGCCAGATGGATTTTGGAGCTATCGGCCCGATGGTAAAAGACCGGTTGGGCTGAGGCTGGGATCTGCCTTGTGGTATTTGCCAGATTCGGGATTGAACAATTGCCCGGGCAACTAGTCTAGGCGGAAGTAGACCAGCGATGCGTGGGCAATATGGGCGCCGACAAACCCAAATGCCAGACCGGCAAATACCACATGCCAGAATATCCGTGAAATGCGACAGAAGGCCGGGCGGTCAGCAATCAGGCTGATTCCGGCAAGCCAGATCGCTGGTGTCCATGCGGGGGCGGTAAAGCCTACTATGCCGGTCGCCCAACCCGCTTCGGGTGTAAGAATAAGTGCCGCCCAAGACGCTGTATAGGCGATCATACCAATACCAAACAGCCACCAGCCAAGACGAACGCCGGTCCCGCGCAGGCGTATTGGCAGGAAACCCGTGAGGGTAAATAATATGATCCGAAATCCCTTTTCAGGCCAAGCGATTGCGGCGGGGATTTCGCGCCAGAATATATCGGGTTGAAACGGTGCTGGCAGGTCGCGTGTCAAAGCAAGGTTAAGCGCAAAAACCGGCAGGATCAGCCAAAAGCACGGGGTAAGGTAGGTGCGCCACTGTTTCATAACAGGGCCAAAGGTAGCTGGTTTTGTGCGTCAGGCAAAGCTTGCCAAATTGAGTGGCTTTGCCACACGTTTTTAGTGGCTTGGTCGCATTCGGTGGCGGGGGGCAAGCCTGCAGGGCAAGTGGGAGTGTGGCTAGCTGTTGGAACGCTCAGGCGATTGCCGCGCGCGGGAAAATTCTGCGGTCAATTCACTGTAAAGTTTCTTGCGCTCATCCGGGCTAAGAAACGCGCCTATCTCAACTATTCGATCATTGCCCCGTAGTGTGACGTAGTTGTCCACCGGGCCGCCTAAGGGCTGTAGATTAACCTCAACCCAGTGGGGGTTTGCGTGCCAGTGCTGGTCAGGCTTGCGCGGGTTGTGGCGGGTCAGCTCGGCGCGGTCCTGCCAAAGGGCCAGCACTTCGCGCAAGGCGCCGTCGGCGGTGCTGCGGCGCAGGAAATACCAGATCAGTGCCAATGCCCCCGCCAGAAACGGTAGCAGCCCCCACAGGGCCAATGTGCCCAACAGGGCCATAAGCGGCAGCAGGAACAGCGTTGCCGTAATGGCAATGAACCAGACAAACCCGCGTGCTGGCAACGAGCGGTGTGGCCAAAGCGTCAGGCGGCGGGCAGGGGGATTGTTATCGGCATGAAAAAAGGCCCCGGTGGTGTCCGGGGCCTTTTCGTTAATGTGGTCCCATTTCATAGGCATGGGCGATCCGCCTTAGTGAGAGTGGCCCTTGTCCCAGTCAGACTGCTTTGGCAGATGCTCGAACGTATGCTCTGGCGGAGGTGTCGGCAGTGTCCATTCCAGCGTGTCCGCATATTCGTTCCAATAGTTTTTCTCGGTTACCCGTTTGCCGTGGCGCAGGGTGTAATAAATGATGCCGATGAAAAACAGGAATGAGGCGAACGACAGGAACGCGCCAAAGCTGGAAACCTTGTTCCAATAGGCAAACGCTTCCGGATAGTCGATGTAACGACGAGGCATGCCCTGACGTCCCAAGAAATGCTGTGGGAAGAATGTCAGGTTGGAACCGATAAACATCATCCAGAAATGCAGCTTTCCGGCCCATTCAGGATACTGACGACCAGACATTTTGCCGATCCAGTAGTATATGCCTGCAAAGATACAAAAGATCGCACCCAAGCTCATCACATAGTGGAAATGCGCCACAACATAGTAGGTGTCGTGATATGCCCGGTCGATCGGTGCCTGTGACAGAACGATCCCGGTTACACCGCCAACGGTGAACAGGAACAGAAAACCAAACGCCCAGAGCATCGGGGTTTTCAACTCAATCGAGCCACCCCACATCGTCGCAATCCAACTGAATACCTTGATGCCCGTGGGTACCGCGATCACCATCGTCGCGAGCATGAAATAGGACTGCTGGGACAGTGACATACCGACGGTATACATGTGGTGTGCCCAAACAACGAAGCCAAGCCCGCCAATGCCGATCAGCGCCCAGACCATTGGCAGGTAACCAAATACCGGCTTTTTGGCGAAGGTTGCGATGACGTGGCTGATAATCCCAAAGCCCGGCAAAATGATGATGTAGACCTCGGGGTGGCCAAAGAACCACAGGATGTGCTGATACAGGATCGGATCACCGCCGCCTGATGGATCAAAGAATGTCGTGCCGAAATTGCGGTCTGTCAGCAACATAGTGATCGCACCTGCAAGAACGGGCAGGGACAGCAGGATAAGCCAAGCTGTTACAAAGATAGACCAAGCAAACAGCGGAACCTTAAAGATGGTCATGCCGGGGGCACGCATGTTCAGGAAAGTCGTGATCATATTGATCGCGCCAAGGATCGACGAGGCACCCGAAAGGTGCACTGCGAAAATCGCGAAATCCATCGAAAGGCCGCCCTCATTGACCGAAAGCGGCGGGTAGAGAACCCAGCCAACGCCCGAGCCAAGTTGGCCGTTGCCACCCGGTGAAACCACCGAAATCACCGCCATTGTCGTGCCGGCCACATACATCCAGTAAGACAGGTTGTTCATCCGCGGGAACGCCATATCCGGCGCACCGATGTGAAGGGGCATGAAATAGTTGCCAAAACCGCCAAACAACGCCGGAATAACAACAAAGAACATCATCAGGATGCCGTGAGCAGTTACCAGAACGTTCCACAAATGGCCGTTAGGCGTGCATTCAGCCGTGCCGGCCGCCAGACGCGCGCCTTCGGCACACATGTACTGAACGCCGGGGTCCATCAGCTCCATCCGCATGTAAACGGTAAACAGCACAGATATGAAGCCAACCGCAGCCGCGGTGAAAATATAAAGGATGCCGATGTCCTTGTGGTTCGTCGACATAAACCAGCGAGTGAAAAAGCTTCGCTCGTCGTGGTGGTCCTGGGCGTGCGTGGCGGCGTCGGCCATCTGTAAATCTCCTGACACGTCTTGTCCGGCGGGGATACCGCCGGGGTTTTCCCGCTCCGTTTAGCGGATCATCACGGGCGGCTCAACACCTCGTTATGGTGCAGGATGCCGCAGTTTGCCCGAAATCACCGGCTTTTGGCGTCTTATTGGGCTGGCGGGGCGATTGAAGCCAAATAGGCGACCACGTTCTCGGCGTTTTTCAACTTGAAGGTCATTTTTGTTCTTGCACCGGAATCACCAGTGGCTTCCTTCAGAAAAGTTCTGGGGTCTGCAACGAAATCGACAAGCAGTTCTTCTGTCCAGACCAAACCGGCCTGGCCTGCATCCACCAAGGACGAACTGTATCTGAAGCCTTCGGCCGTTCCGGCTGTCCGTCCGACGACGCCATAAAGGTTGGGCCCGGTTCTGCCACCCTTGAAAATTACTTCGTTGCCGTTGGCAATCGTGTGACAGGCGCGACATTTTTTAAAATCACTTTCGCCTTTTTCTGGGTCACCATCAGCCATTGCTGTTCCGGCGAAGCTGATCATCAGTGCGGCTGTCGCCAACATCATATTTTTCATGGGTTACATCCTTTGAAATGCGTTCGTCTTCGTTTGATGCGGATACTAGCCCGATAGCGCACGTTGGCGAGGGTAGTTTTGTCGCACTCTGGTCGCGGGGAAAATTGTTAGCCTAAATAGGTGCGAATGACAGATGGAAATGGTTAGCTGCCGTGGCGTCGCTTAACAAAAGCAGGATCATTGCCGATCAAAAACGGTGCTGAAAGTTCGACGCAAGGCAAGATCGACATCTGCCATCGTAACCGGCAAGCCCAGATCGACCAGACTAGTGACGCCATGTTCGGCTATTCCGCATGGGATTATGCCGTCGTAGTGGCTTAAATCAGGTTCGACGTTGATCGATAGGCCGTGAAAACTGACCCATTTACGCAAACGCACGCCAATGGCGGCGATCTTGTCTTCT
>JAHRVC010000225.1 GCA_019090885.1 Marinosulfonomonas sp. | reverse complement strand
TTCTCGGTGGTGGCGCCTATGGGATGGAGGCGCTGAATGTTCTGCGGATCGAAAAGGGTTTTATCACCCACGCCGAAATCCATGGCCGGGTGACGGCGTTTGATATCGGGATGGAACGCATGGTGTCGGCGAAAAAGGATTGCATCGGCAAGGTCATGGCGGCGCGGCCGGGCCTGATTGATGCGGGGCGCGAGCAACTGGTCGGGTTTCGCCCGGTTGGGGCTGTGAAACAACTGTCGGCGGGGGCGTTTTTCTTTGATGCAGGGGCAGAGGCCACGCGCCAAAATGCGCAAGGTTATACCACGTCGGTCGGGTTTTCGCCCACACTTGGGCATTCCATCGGTCTGGGATTTCTGGCCAATGGGCGTGCGCGCCACGGCGAACAGGTGCGCTTGGTCGATCATCTGCGCGAGCTGGACGCGGTGGTTGAGATTACCGATCCGGTGATGTTTGATCCTGAAGGAGGGCGGCTGCGTGGTTGAATTAATTGCAAAATCCCCCTGTGAGGGGCTGTTGCCGCTGACGGTTGGCGGGTGTTCCTTGGCGGAGGTTTTGCCAGCGGCGATAACCTCAATCACGCCGGCGCGGGGGCAGGAAAAACTGGTGTCCGCGGCGTTGAAAAAATCCCACGGCGTCGCTTTTCCCGCGCCGGGACGTGCCACAGGCAAGGACGGTGCGCGTTGCATCTGGTTCGGGCCGGGGCAGGCGGTATTGCTTGGCCCGGCGGTGGCACCGATCAAGGGTGCGGCCCTTAGTGAACAGTCTGACGGCTGGGCGGTGATGCGCCTGTCGGGTGCGAATGCAACTGATGCGTTGGCCCGGTTGGTGCCGATAGATTTGCGCGCCGCGACGTTCAAGCGTGGCCATACAGCGCGCACGCTGCTGTTCCATGTGAGTGTTTCAATCACCCGCACCGGGGCGAATGCCTTTGATATCATGGTGTTCCGCTCAATGGCGGCAACGGCGGTGCATGAGTTGGGGGTGGCGCTGCGCTCGGTCGCGGCGCAAAGCGAATAACCGGTGGGGCGGATCGCCTTTAAGACTGCCCGCCACCATGATACAAAACACCATGAGCCTGCCACCCGGATTCCTTGAAGAACTGCGCACCCGCACCAGCCTGTCACAGGTGGTGGGGCGCAAAGTGATGTGGGACGCGCGCAAGTCCAATCAGGGCAAGGGCGACATGTGGGCGCCTTGCCCCTTCCATCAGGAAAAAACCGCGTCTTTTCATGTAGATGACCGGCAGGGTTTCTATTATTGCTTTGGTTGCCACGCCAAGGGCGACGCGATTTCTTTTATCCGCGAGACCGAGAATGTTGGCTTTATGGAAGCCGTGGAAATTCTGGCCCGCGAAAGCGGGATGCAGGTGCCTGCGCGCGATCCCAAAGCACAACAAAAGGCTGATCGGCGCACGGAGCTGGCGGATGTGATGGAGCAGGCGGTGCAGTTTTTCCGCCTTCAGCTAAAGACCGGCGCGGCTGCGGATGCCCGCGAGTATCTGACCCGGCGCGGTCTGTCGCAGGAAACTCAGGACCGTTTTGATATTGGGTTTGCGCCCGATAACCGGCAAGCGCTGTGGTCGCATCTGACCGGCAAGGGCGTGGCGCATGATCTGATTATTGACGCGGGGCTCGCCGCGCGCCCCGACAATGGCGGTGCACCCTATGATCGGTTTCGCGGGCGCATCATTTATCCGATCCGCAATCCGCGCGGGCGTTGCATAGCACTTGGCGGGCGGGCAATGGCAGCGGATGCGCGGACCAAATACCTGAATTCGCCCGAGACTGAGTTGTTCGATAAGGGCCGCAGTCTTTATAATCATGGCCCCGCGCGCGAGGCATCGGGCAAGGGCCAGACATTGGTCGTGGCCGAGGGGTATATGGACGTAATCGCGCTGGTCGAGGCCGGGTTTGGTGCCTGCGTTGCGCCACTTGGCACCGCGATTACCGAGGATCAGCTGCGCCTGATGTGGCGTATCCACCCGGAACCTGTGATCGCGCTGGATGGCGACACCGCTGGTCTGCGCGCTGCGATGCGCCTGATCGATATTGCGTTGCCGTTGCTTGAGGCCGGTCAAAGCCTGCGCTTTGCAATCATGCCCGAAGGGCAGGACCCGGACGATATTGTGCGTGCGGGTGGGGCCGGGGCGATGCAAAAACTGCTGGATGGGGCGGTGCCGATGGTGACACTGTTGTGGCGGCGTGAAACCGAGGGCAAGAATTTTGACAGCCCCGAGCGTAAGGCCGCGTTGGACAAAACCCTGCGCGAGGCGTTGCGCAAAATTACCGATACGTCCATTCGTGGCCATTATGGCGACGAGGTGAACCGGCTGCGGCGCGACCTGTTTCGTGGCAAGCCAATGGCCCGCCAGCCGGGTAAAGTCTGGCGTCCGGGTGGGCGTAATGTGCCGCTGCCACCGATGCCGGTCACCAAAGGCAGCTATCTGGTCTCTGCGGCCGGGCAGGTGGCCGAAGATCGGATGCGGGAATCTGTTATTCTGGCCACACTTATCGCCAATCCCGCAATTTTGCCGGATTTTGAGGGGGCTCTGGAGGGGATGCACCCTTCGACGCCGGAATTGCAGGCGTTGCTTGGCGCCATCTTGCGCCATCTGGGGGCCGATCCTGATATTTTGCGTGCCAAAATCGAAGATGTCGTCGGGGTCCAGGCCCTTGAAAAACTGTTTGCCTCCAGCCATGTGCAGATTGCGCCTGGGGTTCGAAACTCTGGTGACATTGAGGTTGCCACGCTTTGTGTCGCGCAGGAACTGGCGAAACTGGAAACCCGGCGCGGTGCGGAACGCGAAATCGCTGATGCAGAGCAGGATATGGGCGATCTGGCGGATGAAGGCATTACATGGCGGCTGCAACAGGCGGCAGAGGCACGAAACAAGGCCGAACGCAGCCAGACCGAGGATAAGACAGAATACGAAACTGGCGACAATGGGGCCAGAATGAACCGCGATGAACGCTCGGCGTTTGAGCAATTATTGGATCGAATTGAGTATGGGAAAATTGGTGATAAGGGCGAGAACTCGGCGCAATAGCAACATTGCTGAAGGAACCCTTAAAGAAAACGGCGTAAACGGGTGTGCGAATCAGTGATTCGCAGATATTGATTCGTTCGATGATTCGCGAATCGCCTCGTCTCTAAAAGGAGTGTCGCATGGCCGCCAAAGATACAGCCGACCGAAAGCAGAACAATCAGGACGAGGAAAACTCGCTCGACATGAGCCAAGCCGCGGTCAAAAAGATGATCGCCGAGGCGCGTGAGCGGGGGTATATCACCTATGACCAGCTGAATACGGTCCTGCCGCCGGAACAAGTTTCATCCGAACAAATCGAAGATGTGATGTCGATGCTCAGCGAGATGGGCATCAATATCATCGAAGATGACGAAGCCGAAGATGATGTCGCCAAAAGCTCGACAGAGGTCGTTGCAGCAGCGGGATCGCGTGAAGTTGCGGTTTCGGGAGCGGAAGCCGAGAAACTTGATCGCACGGATGATCCGGTTCGGATGTATCTGCGCGAAATGGGTTCGGTCGAATTGCTTAGCCGCGAGGGCGAGATTGCGATCGCCAAGCGGATCGAGGCTGGCCGCAAGACGATGATCGCAGGCTTGTGTGAAAGCCCGCTGACATTTCAGGCGATTACGATCTGGCGCGACGAATTGCTAAGCGAAGACATTTTGCTGCGCGATGTGATCGATCTGGAAACCACATTCGGCAGCGGTTTGGAAGGCGAAGGCGAAGAACGGGTGGTTCAGCCTGTGCAACCGGTTCAGGCCCAGCCCGCCCCGGTCGTTGAAAAGCCCGAGGAAAAGCCGGAATTGGACGCCGACGGCAACCCGATTGTGCTGGAAGAGGACGACGACGACGAGGAAGAACAGGCCAACCTGTCACTGGCGGCAATGGAAGAAGTGTTAAAGCCACGCGTTCTGGAAATGCTTGACGTGATTGCGCGTCATTATGCCAAACTTGCCGAAATGCAGGATTTGCGGATGTCGGCGCGGCTGAATGAAGATGGCTCATTTTCAGACAAGGCCGAGAAGAAATACCAAAAGCTGCGCTCGGAAATTGTTGAGCTGGTGAATGAATTGCATCTGCATAACAACCGGATCGATGCGCTGATTGACCAGCTTTACGGCATCAACCGCCGGATCATGTCAATCGACAGTAAAATGGTGAAACTGGCCGATCAGGCGCGGATTAACCGTCGCGAATTTGTCGAGGCCTATCGCGGTTACGAACTGGACCCGTCCTGGCTGGAAAAAATGGGTGAGAAAACTGGCCGTGCATGGCAGGCGTTTATCGAACGCTTTACCCCGAAAGTCGTAGAACTGCGCGCCGAGATGGCGCAGGTGGGCCAATATGTCGGTGTCGATGTAAGCGAATTCCGCCGCATTGTTCAGCAAGTGCAAAAGGGCGAAAAAGAAGCCCGTCAGGCCAAAAAAGAAATGGTCGAAGCCAACCTGCGGTTGGTGATCTCGATTGCCAAGAAATACACGAACCGTGGCCTGCAATTCCTTGATCTTATTCAGGAAGGTAACATCGGCCTGATGAAGGCGGTCGATAAGTTTGAATATCGCCGTGGTTACAAATTCTCGACCTACGCCACGTGGTGGATCCGTCAGGCGATCACCCGTTCGATCGCCGATCAGGCCCGCACGATTCGGATCCCGGTCCACATGATCGAGACGATGTCGAAGCTGCGGAATATCTCGAAGAAGCTCGTCCAGAAGATGGGCCGCGAGCCGACGATCGAGGAGCTCTCGGCCGAGCTCAAGATTCCGGTCGCCGAGTGCCGCCGGATCATGAAGATCAGCAAGCACCCGATCTCGCTCGACCGGCCTATCGGAGAGAGCGACGACGGGTTCTTCGGCGATTTCAT
>JAHRVC010000224.1 GCA_019090885.1 Marinosulfonomonas sp. | reverse complement strand
CAGCCGTGACCAAACGCACGTCTGCCAAGCATAAAATTGACCGCCGGATGGGTGAAAACATCTGGGGTCGTCCGAAATCCCCGGTTAATCGCCGTGAATATGGCCCCGGCCAGCATGGTCAGCGTCGTAAAGGCAAGCTGTCCGACTTTGGTCTGCAGTTGCGTGCCAAGCAAAAGCTTAAGGGTTACTACGGCGATCTGACTGAAAAGCAATTCCGCCGCATCTTTGGTGAAGCCGAGCGTGTGCGCGGTGATACCGGTGAAAACCTGATCGGTCTACTCGAGCGTCGTCTGGACGCTGTTGTTTACCGCGCCAAGTTCGTGCCAACCGTTTTTGCTGCACGGCAGTTCGTGAACCATGGCCATGTTCTGGTGAACGGTACAAAGGTTAACATCCCGTCCTACCGCGTTAAAGAAGGCGATGTGATCGAGGTCCGTGACCGTTCCAAACAAATGGCACTGGTTCTTGAGGCCACACAACTGGCAGAGCGCGATGTGCCTGACTATATCGACGCCGACCATTCCAAATTGACCGCGACATTTGTGCGCACACCCGGCTTGGGCGATGTGCCTTACGCGGTGCTGATGGAACCAAATCTGGTCATCGAATATTACGCACAGAACTAGGCGTTCTGAACACTAAGAGTTTGGGGCCGCGCTGGATAATCTAGCGCGGCCTTTTTCATGGGCCGGTCGCATTACCAAAAGAACAAAATTCTTACGGTTTAGACGTGGTGTTGCCTGATTTAGGCATCAAGTTAGCGACAAGCCTGCGTCAGGGCGTGCCAATTCTAATGCTAGCGTTGCCGGTTATCGGTCGCTAGAAAAGGCCGGAACTTTAATGATGGCAGACACAAAATGACTATTTCACCGCAGCCGGGTATTCTGGACATTGAATTGTACAAGGGCGGGCAGTCGCATCTGCCCGGTGTGGATGACGTTATCAAACTGTCATCCAACGAAAACCCATTTGGCGCTGGCGATTTGGCGAAAGAGGCGTTTGCCAAATCGGTTCATCAACTTCACCGTTATCCATCCTCTGACCACGCGGCGCTGCGGGCGGCGATCGCAGATGTGCATGGGCTAGACGGCGACCGCATCATCTGTGGTTCCGGTTCTGATGAAATTATCAATTTTCTCTGTCAGGCTTACGCCGGCGCAGGTGATGAAGTTATCTATACCGAACACGGCTTTGCGATGTATCGCATCTGCGCGCTGGCGGCCGGTGCAACGCCGGTCGAGGTCGCCGAACGTGAACGTGTCGTCGATGTCGAGCGGATTCTTGAGGCCTGCAATGAGCGTACGCGGCTGGTTTTCATCGCCAATCCGGCGAACCCAACCGGAACAATGGTGGGTGGAAATGAACTGGCGCGGCTGGCGGCTGGCCTGCCCGATCAGGCCTTATTGGTTCTGGACGGCGCTTACGCGGAATATGTTGAGGGCTTTGATGGTTGTGCTGGTCTGGTTGATCAGCGCGACAATGTGGTGATGACACGGACGTTTTCAAAGCTGCACGGTCTTGGCGGTTTGCGGGTCGGCTGGGGCTATGGGCCGTCGGCGGTGATAGATGTGCTCAACCGTATCCGCGCGCCCTTTAATTTGTCGCAGACCCAATTGGACGTGGCCGAAGCTGCGATCAGGGACGCGAAACATGCGGTGTTCTCTCGTAAAGAAAACACACGCTTGCGAGCATGGCTTGCGGGGGCGCTGATGAAGATAGGTGTGCCGTCTGATACGTCATGTGCCAACTTTATACTGGCGCGTTTCGCCGATCAGTCCGAGGCTGAGGCCTGCGATGCCTATCTGAAAAAGAACGGACTGATTGTGCGTCAGGTTGCAGGCTACGGCCTGCCCAATTGCCTGCGGATAACCGTTGGCGATGAGGCAAGCTGCCGTCGCGTGGCCCATACGATTACCGCATTTAAAGAGGCCCAAACATGAGTGTGATTTACAACCGCGTGGCGCTGATCGGTCTTGGGCTTATTGCCGGCTCAATGGCCCATGCTATGCGCCGTGCTGGTCTGGCAGGGCATATTGTAGGCACCTCTCGAACGGCCGAAACTCGGGACACCGCGCAGGAAATCGGATTTTGCGACGAAATTGTCGCGACTGCGGCTGAGGCAGTTCGCGATGCAGATTTGGTTGTATTGGCGATACCGGTTGGCGTCATGGGCGCTGTGGCTGCTGAGATTGCTCCGCATCTGAAAGCCGGGGCGACGGTTACGGATGTCGGCTCGGTAAAACGGGCGGTGATTGATGCGGTGCAACCCCATATTCCGGCCGGCGTGCATTTTGTCCCCGGCCACCCGCTGGCGGGCACTGAACACTCTGGCCCGAAATCGGGGTTTGCAGAGCTGTTTGAAAACCGTTGGTGCCTGTTGATCAAAGACGAAAACACAGACGCCGACGCCGTGGCCAAACTAAAGAAGTTTTGGGAAGGAATGGGCGCACTTGTGGATTTCATGGACGCCGATCATCACGACCTAGTTCTTGCGGTCACCAGCCATGCGCCGCATTTGATTGCATATACGATGGTTGGTGTCGCTGACGATTTGCGCCGGGTGACCGATAGTGAAGTCATCGAATATTCTGCTGCCGGGTTTCGCGATTTTACCCGGATTGCTGCCTCTGACCCGACGATGTGGCGCGATGTCTTTTTGAATAACAAAGAAGCAACACTGGAAATCCTCGGGCGTTTTACCGAGGAACTGTTCGCCCTGCAAAGCGCGATCCGCCGGGGCGATGGTGACCATCTGCACGCATATTTCACCCGGACCCGCGCGATCAGAAGCGGTATTATCGAGGCCGGGCAAGATACCGATGAACCGAATTTTGGACGGACCACCAGGTGATAACACGCGGGCGGAAATTTCCACGGTTGGCGCTTGTGATGCTGTTTGCGATAGCGTGGCCAGCGATCGCTGGCGCGCAAAGCGATACCCGCCCTGACCGCGCAGTTTTTCTGACGAACGCACCGGGCCTGAAGGTATCGCTGCGCCCGGTCACGCGGCCAGGATCTGCGCCAGCAGTGTCGCGCACCAGCACCGCACTTGTTCCCGTCGCAAAGCTGGCACCGGGCAAAACTTCGATCCGCCCAAAGGCGCGCCCCTCTGGCATTGGGCGTGAAAATTCGGTGTTGGTGGCCTCAAACGGAACCACTGCACCCACCCAGCGCACTAGGCGTGGCAAGGAAAAACGCATCTGCGGATCGCGAACGATCATCGGGCAAAAAATATCTCCAATCCCCGGCAAGCTTAACGGCTGCGGTGTTGCGCAGCCTGTTCGGGTGACATCGGTGGATGGCGTCATTCTAACGCAGCCCGCAACGATGGAATGTTCAACGGCCAAAGCCCTGGACTCGTGGGTCAAAAATGGCGTGAAACCCGCAGTAAGCAGGCTTGGCGGCGGTGTTGCAAGCCTAACGGTGGTTGCGCACTACAGCTGTCGGACACGCAACAGTAAGCCGGGTGCGAAAATTTCAGAGCATGGCAAGGGGCGGGCGATAGACATTGCTGCGATCAACCTGAAAAACGGGCAATCACTAACGGTGCTGCGGGACTGGCGAAAAAGGACGACCGGAAAGGTCATGCGGGCCATACACTCTGCCGCATGCGGTCCTTTTCGAACTGTGCTGGGGCCTAATGCGGACAGGTATCATCAGGACCATTTTCATCTGGATACCTCACGCCGTGGCGGAAAAAGCTACTGTCGCTAGGCCCACGGCCTTCAACGAATGGCAAAACTCGGCGCTTTCCCAAGCGGGATCGGTCCGAATGACACTTTCCCGTTTTTGAACGTTAGCGGTGCATCAAGCGTATCCGGGTGGCCCGAAATTCCGGCCAAAAACTCCAATGCGCTTTCCAATGTCTTTGAGATATTTTGAGGCACGACGCCCGTGTCGACCGCAATCCTAAGCATGTTGCGCCAGTTTGTGGCCTTGATCGTAATCTTCCCGGTCGGAATGCCGGCGCTGTTCACATTCAGTTTTCCAGCCGCCCGCAAATCGAGATTTCCCCACGTCGCTTGTAAATCCTTTAGGTGCAACGCAGAGATTTGAGGCCGGTTTTTTTCCAATGCAAAGCGATCCCACGGCGCGGTGAAAGCCACGGTTGAATCAATACGAAGTGTTTCAAATTCAACCGGCAACAGCGATGCGGGGTCGAGGGTGTTTTTGACATTGGCGGACGGTGTTAGGTTCGTGGCCTCAAACCATATGTCGTGGGTATCTGTCTTGCCGACGGTCTGGCGGGTGAAGAACTTGCCTTTTTCAACCGCCGCTGACCATCCTAAATCCGACCGAAGCTGGACTGCTTGCAAATCAAAATTTGACCGATCCAGTTCTAAGGATGTTCCTGGCGTGAAGACTACAGATCCGCGCATGTCTTCGCTGGTGACCGAAATTTTTTCATAGGGCGACGCGAGTGTTTGCGCGTGTGGCCAAATAGCGATGATGTGGTTCGGTTTGTAGCTGAGCGCGAATATTTTAAAAAATGGCGCTTTCCAGGCAACCCCAGTTCCTGGATCTGCCAGTTCTATGTTGGTAATCGTCGTGTCCAGACGGTTAGGAAAGCCGCGGGTGGCTACATCTGAATATTCCGCAACCCAGCCATCAGATTGGCGGGTGTCCAACCACCCGGACAGCCCCATTTCAACCGCGTTGGACGCGATGAACCAATAGCCCGACCAGAGCGTTGCAACCGTAAGTATCACACCAAGCAGCCAGCGCATCGACATCCCTTTAACTCTGTTTCAATCCCGTGTTTAAAGCGCCCCAAGTCGGAGGGCCAGAGCGTTGAGACAAACACCATTGTGGATATTCGGATACGGATCACTGATGTGGGAGCCGGGGTTTGAACACGACGAGCGTTTGATCGCCAGCTTGCCCGGATATGCGCGCAGTTTTTGCATGTGGTCGGTTCATCATCGCGGCACGCCGGAAAATCCGGGGCTGGTTCTGGCACTGGACGCCGTCAAGAATGCAACCTGCAGCGGGCTGGCACTAAAGGTGGCCGCTGGGACCGAGGATCGCACGTTGGATTATCTGCGGGAACGCGAATTGGTTTCCGCAGCCTACCTGGAAGCAGAACTACGGATTGATCTGGCGGATGGGCGCAGGGTTGATGCAATTACTTATGTGGTGGACCCAAATCACGTCCAGTATTGCCAAGGGTTGTCGCAGGAAGACCAAGCGACGATAATCGCCAATGCAAGTGGCGGTCGGGGGCCAAACACGGAATATCTTTATAACACCAGCAGTCATCTGGCCCAGTTGGGGATCCGCGATAATGAACTGGAATGGTTGTCTGAACGGGTGCGTAAAATTTCAGGTAACAACAATGAATAATCTGTTGTTGGCACCAGCCGCGACACACCGTATCTTATGACAAACAAAACAGCGTCAGGACCCGTCCAAATGGACAAACCAGATCGCGAGGCCGAGCCTTTTTTCACCCAACCGTTCCGTCAGGGCGCCATT
>JAHRVC010000223.1 GCA_019090885.1 Marinosulfonomonas sp. | reverse complement strand
GTGCCGCCGGGGTCTGTATCGGGGGGCGATGTGCAGGCGCAATTGCAGGAAATGCCGCTTATTCAATACACCAAACGTCACCACATGGGGCGGCTGGTGGCCGATCATCTGGCGCGTCAGAAACTGACGTTGGCGCATCGGTTTGAGTTGGACAGTTATCACGCGATTATGGCGATGGTGGCCAGTGGTGCGGGCTGGACCATTCTGACTCCACTTGGCGTGACAGCATCCAAGCGGTTTCGCGACAAGGTAGATGTGCTGCCGCTGCCGTTTGCGCCTTTGTCGCGCACGATCTCGCTTTCAGCGCGCAGTGGCGTGTTGGGCGACATGCCACAGATTATCGCAACCCGGCTGCGCTCGTTGCTTCAGGAACGCATTGTCATGCCGTCGGTAAAGCGACTGCCGTGGATCAGCGGTGAATTGGCGGTGATTTAAGTTCCGTAAGCCGGTTCGCTGGCCATAACCTCGGTGGCCGCATCAAGCAGGGCCGCGGCGATGAAATCCAGATCTTTGCGTTGCAGGCGGGCCGGAAGCCGGGTGTCACAGGCGCGCATCAGCATTGAACGGGTTTTTGGCAGCTCTGGTTGGTCGCCAAGAAACTGCCAGTTCCAGAATGCACGTGCATTGTCGCGCGACAGGCCAAAGACCTGGACATTCACGCCCCGCGCGGCACTTGCCTCTGCAAATGACAGAACCTGCTCATCGCTCATGTCGACCAGATTGAACTGGATCGAATCCGGTGCGCGCTGTTCGGGTTTCAGGGCGTCGGGCACGCAAATCCACGGTGAGGCTGACAGCTTTTCGGCCAGATAATCATGGTTGCGCCGCCCGTCGGCGACACGTTGGGCAATCAGGCCCAGTTGCGGGCGGATAATCGCGGCTGACAGGTTTGACAGGCGTTGGTTATAAAGCGGCAGTTTGTTCTGCCATTTGGCGAAACTGTCGCCCAGATCGCCGTGTTTCTTCCAGTTATGCTCATATGCGCCAGACATAATGACGGCGCGGGCAATCAGGTCAGGGTCATCGGTAATCAGGATGCCGCCTTCGCCAGCGTTAACCAATTTGTAAGACTGGAAAGAAAAACAGCCGATCTTGCCGATCGTTCCGATCTTTTGCCCGTGCCAAGTGGTGCCAAGCGAATGGGCCGCGTCCTCGATCACCGGAATGCCGCGGGCATCTGCCAGCGCCATGATCGCGTCCATGTCCGAGGTGTGGCCGCGCATGTGGCTGATGATGATCGCCTTAATGTCAACGGTTAGCTTGGCCTCAAAATCAGCCATATCAACGCGGTAGTTTTCGCCGACTTCAACCAGAACCGGGGTGCATTCGGCGTGAATAACCGCCGAGGGCACGGCGGCAAAGGTAAACGCTGGGATCAGCACACGCGCGTCGCGGGGCAGGTCGAGGGATTTTAGTGATAGGAAAAGAGCCGCTGAACACGACGACACCGCCAGTGCAAAGCGTGCACCCATGACTTGGGCAAATTCCTGCTCGAGCAAGGTGACGGGCGCATTTTCAGGCGCTGTATATCTGAAAAGATCACCGGATTTCAGCAGCTTGTCGATTTCTGCTCGGGCTTGTTCGGGGATTGGCTCTGCGTCATAGACGTTCGATGCGAGGGTCATGTTTCACCTTTTCCGAATTATATATTCGGAAAAACGGTAAAGCACTCTGGTAACGAATGCGAGACAATTCCACCATTTTTCATCAAAATGGCGGAAACTTACCGACCTCTGGATTTGGTGAAAAAATCCGCAATCTGGTCTGCAATCCGGTCTGCATCAATCGGGCGGTCCAACTGAGCTGCGGCGTCGTCCATCAACGCATCAGGATAGCCGGGACGGCCGCGCAATGCTTCAAGATAGCTGGCGATAATTTCATTGCTGAATTCCGGATGCGGCTGCATGGTTAACGCTTTGTTGCCATAGACAAGGGCGGCGTTTTTGCAAAAGGAACTGGAGCCAATAAGCCGCGCATCATCGGGCGCTGTTATGACCTGATCCTGATGCAGGGCATTGGCGTGGATTTCGCCCAGATCGTCGAATTGATAGGTTTGAAAACCAACCGCACGTCCACCTTCGAATTTTTCCACATGCCCGCCAAGCGCGTGGGCAATTATCTGGTGGCCAAAGCAGATGCCGACCATGGGCACCGAAGCGGCGTAAACATCGCGAATAAAATCACCAAGTTGCAGCACGAACGGCTCATCGCTGTAAGCGTCAAAACGCGAACCGGTCAGCAGCCAACCCTCACAGTCGTGAATGCTGTCGGGAAACTGCATGTTCACAACGTCAAAGGTGCGAAATGTCAGCCCGCGCCCGGCCAGCAGCGTTTGGAACATATCCGAGGACGTGCCGTGACGCCGCAATATCCGACCGCCCGCATCGTCGCATAAAAGGATGCCGATTTTCATCGGATGATCTGTGGGCGAATGCGCAGGCGCGGGCGCTGCGCTTGGGGCAGGTGGCGGTTCAGGTGCTTATTGATGATCCCGTAAAAGCCGATCACGCACAGAATTAGTAAAATGAAATACCCGGCAAGGATTGGGTATGGCACGAAGGGGTTAAAAGTCTTGTCGGCGAAATAATTGGCATAATAAAGTGCGTCGCCTTTCTGTTGCCACGCCGGGAAGCTTGAGAAAAAGACCAGCGTTGTTGCGTGGAAAAGAAAGATCGCTTCATTGGTGTAGGCGGGCCATGCAAGGCGCATCATTGAGGGCCATATCACGCGGCGAAACTTGGCCCAGCCGGTCATGCCATAGGCATCCGCTGCCTCAACATCACCGCGCGGAACAGAGCGCAATGCGCCATAAAAAATCTCGGCCGTGTAGGCGGTTGTGTTCAGGAACAGCACGATCAATGCACCCAGCCATGCGCGCGTCAGCCAGCGTGTTTCGGCCGTTAGTTCGACAAAGCCAAGGTTGATGTCGATGCCAACCTTGGGCAGCAGAACGAAGGTTTCGTAAAACAGGAAGAACTGGATGAACAGCGGCGAGCCGCGAAAAATAAAGATGAAATATTGCGCGGGTTTGCGGATCAACGGGCTGTGCGCATTGCGCGCCAATGCAAGGGCCGTCGCGGCAAAAAACCCAAGCACAAGCGCCAGAATGCCAAAGTAGATATTCCAGATCATGCCCGAGCCGATCAGAGTGAACTGTTCGCATAGCGTGAAATCTGACTTGGGCAGCAAGCGTTCACCGATCCCGATGGACCGCAGGCCATAGGCTTGGATCGTTTCAATGCAACTCATCGGGCGGCCTTTTGCTGGGCCGCGGCGCCGATGGTTGCCTGCCCATGTGTCAGGCGGGACGTCAGGCGGGCCAGCAAAATTTCCGACACTTTGGTCAGCGCCAGATAAAACACCAGCAACCCCAAGAAATACCAAATTCGCCAGTCGGGGTGTGGAAAGCTGAAGGCGCGGGTTTTCATGCCGCCCAGTTCACGCGCCCAATAGACGATGTCTTCGACGCCCAAAAGGAATAGTAACGGGGTGGCCTTAATCAGGATCATCCAAAGGTTCGACAATCCCGGCAGAGCATATATCCACATCTGTGGCACCAAAATTCGCCAGAACGTTTGTCGCCGGGTCATTCCGTAAGCCTCGGCCGTTTCGGTCTGGTTTCTGGGCACGGCCCGCATTGC
>JAHRVC010000222.1 GCA_019090885.1 Marinosulfonomonas sp. | reverse complement strand
TGCTTGCCTTCGACCAGGCGCTTACCGAATTTGAAGCCGAGGGTGGCGTGAGCGGTCGGGGCGGTCGTTACCGGGCCAACTGCGATCTGCTGGTGGCGGGCGAGGGGGCCAACATTTTTGATCGGGCATGTCAGGCAAGCACTGGTGTTATCCGTTTGCTGGGTGCGCAGGTTTACCCTTGGCGTATTCGTAAAGGAAAGCCGGCCGGGTTTGGCGACCATATTTGCAGCCGCTTTGACGGGGGCAAAGCCCATTCGCGTTGGTGCGTCGCGCCGGGTAAGGCCGATGAAAATATAGTTTGGCGACCGTTCAGAA
The DNA here is from genome assembly GCA_019090885.1 of Marinosulfonomonas sp. Taxonomy (GTDB): domain Bacteria; phylum Pseudomonadota; class Alphaproteobacteria; order Rhodobacterales; family Rhodobacteraceae; genus NORP110. Next base: position 19,831 of record JAHRVC010000222.1, on the reverse strand, counting down.
TTGTTGGCGCAGAGGCCAATGATGCCGAATACGCGCGTTTTAACCGGCATATGTTTTTGCGCCATCCAACGTCTTCGGTGTCAAAAATTGTGCCGAAATCCAGCCTGATCGAAGACGCGGCGCTGCTGGATGGCGCGGATCGTATTTTTGGCCACAAACCAGTGCGCGTGCCCGCAGAAAAGATTAAGAAACCCAACACCGGACCGGCGCAAACAACCATCGTCACCACGATGAAAAACGAGGGGCCGTTTATTCTGGAATGGGTTGCTTACCACCGGGCCATCGGGGTCAGCGATATTCTGGTCTATACCAATGACTGCACCGACGGCACCGACAGTTTGCTGGATGTCCTGCAAGACAAGGGGTTTGTGCAGCACCGTGATAATCCGTTTCGTGACAGTGGGTTAAAGCCTCAGCATGCTGCCCATAAGGCGGCCGATCAGGAACCCGTGGTGCGTGATGCGGACTGGCTGATCTGCATGGATGTGGATGAATATATCAACATCCATGTGGGTAAGGGGCGGCTTGCGGACCTGTTTGATGCCGTGGGGCAGGCGAATATGATCGCGCTGACGTGGCGGTTGTTTGGCAACGGCGATATTCACGAATTTAGCGACGTGCCGATCGCACAGACTTTTACCCGCTGCGCCCCAGAACTTGCGCGAAAACCGCATCAGGCATGGGGCTTTAAGACGCTGTATCGCAATCTCGGGATTTTCAAGAAACTTGGGGTGCATCGGCCCAAAGGGCTAAAGCCGCAGCTTTGGGAAGACATCAACTGGGTCAATGGCTCTGGCGCGCCAATGCCACCAAGCATTTTTCGCAACGGCTGGCGTTCGACGACGTCAACCTATGGCTATGATCTGGTGACGCTGAACCACTATGCGGTGCGCTCGGCGGAAAGCTTTTTGGTCAAGCGGGACCGGGGCCGGGTTAACCATGTGGATCGTGACCAAGGGCTGGCCTATTGGTTTCGGATGAACAACAACGCCGAGCACGACGCCTCGATCCATCGGATGCTACCGGCGATGCAGGCCGGGCTTGACGCGATGATGGCCGATCCTGACATCGCCGCCGCGCACGCCCATTGCGTCAAAATGCACCGCGCGAAAATAGAAGAGCTGAAGGGCGGCGAAAACTATGCCCGGTTTTACGGCGAACTGACGGGTGGCCGCATGCAACGTCTGGCCCGGATGCACGTGCATTTCGGGGCCAACGTGTTTTTGTCCGGCCCCGAGGTCGTGCCAGATGAGGTTGTCGACATGGACCCACCTGCCGATTTTTTCTTTACGGTGGAAAAAGGTGACACCCAGCATTGATCCGTGTGCGCGGCTTGCAAGATGAATCCTGCACTGGCTATACTGGGCCCGAGGTTGCTAAACAGATCCGGACGGCAGGTTTTGCGGTGTAAACCGTGACCGAATGCCAACAATCCGGGCAAACGGCAGAGTAACAGAGCAGGCAAAAATGTCGCTGACACTGGAATATGACGAAGTCATAGAAACCAATGGCATCAAGGTGCCGTTCGTTCCCCGTATAATTACTCCGAAAATTGAACGCCCGATGCGCAACAGCCGCTACGAGGGCGGCGAATGTGCCGCTTTGCGCGAGATTTTGCGCCCCGGTGATCGGGTGCTGGAACTTGGCTCGGGCGTTGGACTGATTTCTACGGTTGCCGCATTGGTCCAAGGTATCAGCCGGGTCACGACGGTCGAGGCGAACCCGGATCTGATCCCGCTCATTCGTGAAACTCATCGGCTCAACGACGCCTTATCTGTAGACCTGCGAAACGGTGTCGTCGTGGCAACTGACCGTAAGCGCGCGCCATTCTATCTGCGCGCCGATTTCTGGGCCTCGTCGATGGAGGCTGAAAGCCGCCCCCACGTTAAGAAAAAACATCTGGACTGTATAAGCATCCACAGTCTGATCAAAGAAGTGAACCCAACCGTCATCGTTTGTGACATTGAGGGTGGCGAGCTGGGCCTTTTTGACGATGCAGACCTTTCGGGCGTTCGCTCGATGGTACTGGAATTCCACCCCAAAGTTTATGGCGCTGAAAACGTCGAGGCGATCACGGCAAGTCTCGTGGCCAAAGGGCTGGAACACCAAGTCAGTGACAAGCCATCCTCGGTGCGCCGGTTTGAAAGACCCACAGTCGCGCGCGTGTCCGCGCCGACCAAAACACCAGCCGTGCCGTCGAGCGTTCCCAATGTCATATCGAGCGTTGGTGCCGTAAGTCCGCGCCTGACCGGTTTGAACGACAAGCCGTGGAACCCAAAAGATGCTCGGTTTCTGGTCACCACCTGCATGAAAGACGAAGGCCCGTTCATCCTTGAATGGCTGGCGTGGCATAAAGCCATAGGCATTCAGGACTTTGTGATTTTTACCAATGATTGCACCGATGGCACCGACCTGTTGCTGGACCGTCTGGAAGAGATGGGGCAGTTGCGCCATTTGCCAAATCCCGCGCTTGCCACCGCCAGCGCGACGTTTCAGCCCTTTGCACTTGCTTACACCCCATTCCTGTCCGAATTCCGGCGCGCGGATTTCTATATTTCGATGGACGTGGATGAGTTCATCAATATCCGCCTTGGCGATGGGAAAATGACGGATTTGCTGGAAAAAACCGGGCCGTTTGACGCGCTTTCGATCAGCGAGCTGAACCACGGCAGCAACAGGATCGAAGAATATCAGCGTGGCTTTGTCACCGATCTTTTCCCGCGCCACCAGCGAGAGACACCGGGAAAACAGCGTTCAAGGCGTGGCGTCAAAACCATCGTGCGTCTTGGCGAAAAACTGAACTATATTCGAAACCATCGCCCTGATCTGCAAAAGGGTGACGCTGTAACATGGATAAACGGATCAGGGGCACCGCTGGCGGCCTTGCACAAAGATGCAGCCGAGAACGGCATAGATGTGCGGGGCAGCTATGGTTTGGTGTCGCTTGATCATTATCCTTTGCGTTCGCTTAACTCTTATCTGGTTAAAATGTTTCGCGGCGACGTCGTGGTCAAAGATAAGATGGTGTCGCAGCGGTATTGGCGCCAGCGTGATCGGCAAAACGAACAGACCAGCACGTTTGAGCGTCAGAAACCGGCGTTTCAACGGACTTATGATGACTTGTTGAAGGATGAAAAACTGCACCAACTTCACAAGGATTGCTGCGCGGCACATGAGGCAAAGATCGTCGAATTATTGGCCGACCCCGTGTTTCAGACCCGCAAGGCCTGGATAAAAGACAATATCTGGGCACCCGAAATTGAAAAGGCGAATACCTGATGGCCGAGCTTCCCCGCATTGCCAGCCTTTGGATCGGCGGGCGTCTGTCATGGCTGGAACAGCTGTGTCTGGTGTCCTTTGCCCATGCCGGCCATCACACCACGCTTTATAGCTATTCGCACATTGATAATGTGCCCGATGGGGTTCATCAGGCCTCGGCCGAGGAGATTTTTCCGTCCGAACCAATGTATCGCCACGCGCGCACTGGCAGCCCGGCGATCCATGCGGATTTGTTTCGTCTGAACCTGCTGAAAAAGACCGACCAGATCTGGGTCGATGCGGATATGTATTGTTACCAGCCGTTTGATTTCAAATCTGATTTTGTGTTTGGTTGGGAAAAACCGGGGTTGGTGTGCAATGCGGTTTTGGGATTGCCGGAAAATTCGCTGGCGCTTGATAACATGCTGGAATTCTTCAAGGACGAATACGCAATTGGTCCGTGGCTAAAGCCGTGGCAGCAGGAAGAATTGCGCGCCGAGGCCAAGGCGGGAAATCCGGTGCATATGACATCACAGAACTGGGGGTTTACCGGCCCCGCCGCGGTGACTTATTTCCTGCAGGAAAGCGGTGAAATCAGCCACGCACGGCCCCAGGCCGCGTTTTACCCGATCTCTTTCAAGCATCGTAACCACATGATCTTAAGCAAGTTCAAAGTGGGCGATGAGCTGACCCGTGAAACGTTCGGTGTGCATTTCTGGGCCCGCCGTATGAAACCCCGCTTGCAAGAAAAAGAGGGCGGTGTTCCGCGTCGGGGCAGCTTTATGCACGGCTTGATTGACGCGCATTCAATTGATCCGGCGCTGGCACCGATACCGGCCAAAAAACAGACGGAAAATGCAGCGCCAATCGACGATCCGAAGTTTTGTGCTCAGCTTGCACTGGAAGGGCTGCGCGGGGATATTTCGCTGGAAGCACTGGCCCGCAAGCATCTGGTTGAGCCGCAGTTTATCCGGGACTGTATGGCCCGGCTGGAAGAGGCTGCGGTTGGGGTGTTTCAGGGGCCGGGTGCATAGCGGCCCTCGTCCGGCATTGAAATAAGTGTCCGCTTTTATTGTTAAAGCAGCCCATGTTGGCGACCTCAACGGTCCCAGAGCGTATGCACTAAGTTGGCGATATCTCTTTTGATTCTGGGCTACTTTGGCCCAAGCGTGGCTCTGTCCCAGCTAGTAGCCGCAGAATGTTAGCTCGATGGCGAATAATCACGTAAATGCTACCTGCGATTACCAGTAACCGATAGGGCAACGGCTGCTCCAATCCGCAAATGAGGACGACCGCAGTCAACGCCGCTAGCATCGAACTAAGGGAAACAATCCGAGATATTGCCAGCGCAACACCAAAAATCAGTGCAGCACCTAAACCAACTGGCCAAGAAATTGCCAGTAACACGCCCAGCCCTGTCGCAGCGGATTTACCACCTGTGAAATTCAACCAAATCGAACGGCTATGCCCGAACAGCACGGCAAGTCCGGCCAAACAAACAGCCCAGGGCACCCAGGTTTGCAGGTCAAGTGCAGTCGGTGGCGTGACGGTCGGCAATGTAAGGAGCCAGCGGGTAAAGAGGATCGCCCCCACACCTTTCAGCACATCGACCAGAAGCACCACCAACGCAGGCCATTTTCCTAGAGTTCTTAATACGTTCGTTGCCCCGACGGATTCGGATCCATGCTCCCGGATATCAATGCCTTTGAGCAGTTTTCCCGCCAGATAGCCCGTGGGCGTAGAACCGAAGAGATAAGCGATCGCCAATCCAACCACATTCGCTATCCAGAAAATCATAGGATTAACCTCGACGCACTAATTTCAAATAATGATCCTTTGGTTGTCTACCTCTTTGACCGCTATGGGTCAAAAGCTGCCATTCAACTTTTAGGTTTCGATGTTATTTTCGTCCAAAAACCCACCACCCAACGGTTGCAAACCCCTTCAAAATGACCGCAAAATTGCACGCAACTGCAACCAAGGAGCGCATAGACCATGGGCAATATCGTCGTTCTGGGCGTTTTCGTCGCCGACACCACTTTTCGCGCTAAGCGGATGCCTCGTATGGGCGAAACCATCCTTGGGAAATCTTTTTCGCTTGGGCCGGGTGGTAAGGGGTCTAATCAGGCGGTTGCGGCGGCTCGAATGGGGGCGGATGTCAGTATTCTGACGAAGCTTGGCAAGGATGATTTTGCCAAGATGGCGCTACAACTTTGGGCCGATGCCGGAGTGACGCCGCACATAGAACAGCTGGCCGACAGTTATACGGGTGCTGCCAATATTTTCATCCAAGACGCCAGCGGCGACAACGCGATCATCGTCGCCCCCGGTGCGGCCGCCACGATCAGTGCAGCGGATATGGATAAAGCGGGCGGTATTATCCGCGCGGCCTCGGTTTTCATTACCCAATTGGAACAACCGATGGCCGCGGCGATGCGCGCGCTTGAGATTGCCAAAGAAGCAGGCGTGACAACGATCCTGAACCCGGCACCCTCGGCCGAACTGCCCAAGGGGATGCTGGCACTTTGTGATTATGTGACGCCAAACGAAACCGAAGCTTGTGATTTGACCGGGGTCGCGGTGGCCAGCGTCGAGCAGGCAGGCGAGGCCAGCGAAATCCTGCAAGATCAGGGCGTCGGCACGCCGATTATCACGCTGGGGGAACGCGGTGCCTATTTGCATGGTCACGGGCTGGTGCCTGCGGTGAATGCCGGGCCGGTGGTGGAAACCACGGGGGCGGGCGATGCGTTCAACGGCGCGTTCGCCAGCCAGTTGGCCGCAGGTGAAAACCCGGTGCAGGCGGTGCGGTTTGGCTGCGCGGCGGCAGGAATTTCGGTGACCCGCCCGGGGGCCGCCGCCTCAATGCCAACGCGGGCCGAGGTTTTGGCGCTAATGGGCGGCTAAAGCGGCTAGCCCGGAAAGGCCACGACCGTTTGTTCCTGACGTCCAAGCCCGGCCACTTCCAGTTCCATCACGTCACCGGGTTTCAAAAACCGCGGTGGTATTTTGCCCAGCCCGACACCATCGGGCGTGCCGGTTGCGATCACATCACCCGGTTGCAGGGTCATAAATCTGGACATGTAGGAAATGATTTCGGCGACGCTAAAGATCATTTTGGCGGTCGAGCTACTTTGCTGAATTTCGCCGTTCACCTTTAAGGACAACGCCAGGTTCTGGGGGTCAGGAACCTCATCGGCGGTCACCACCCATGGGCCGGTCGGGCCAAAGCTTGGGGCGGATTTTCCCTTGATCCACTGGCCGCTGCGTTCGGTCTGAAACGCGCGTTCGGACACATCGTTAATTATGCAATAGCCGGAAACACAGCCAAGCGCGTCCTTCTCGGACACATGTTCCACATGTTTGCCGATCACCACACCCAGCTCGACCTCCCAGTCGGTTTTAAGCGCGTCTTTTGGGATAATCACCGGATCAAACGGGCCTGACAGCGCCGAGGATGCCTTGGAAAACAGGATCGGCTCATCTGTTACCGTCCCACCGGTTTCGGCAGCATGCTCGGCGTAATTGCGCCCGATGCAGAAAAAGTTGGGCACATAGGTTAGGCAAGCACCAACGCGCGGTGTGCCTTCAACCGGCATCAGGTTTTCCATGTCCATATCGCGGAACTTGGCAAGTTCGGCGATTGAAACCGTGCTGCCGGCCAGATCCGGTGTCAGACCGGCGATATCGCGGATCGTGCCGTGGCTGTCCAGAATGGCCGGGCGTTCTTGCCCCTTGGGGCCGTAACGTAGAAATTTCATCGGTAAACTCCTTTAATCGTTCAGTTTTTCTTAACCTCGCGCCGCAAGTTCGGCAAGTCTGCTGACCGATGCCCGTCAGATAACCGGCGAAATCAGCGGGGTTCCGCTGCAATAAGCCAATAGATTGCGGACAAACAAATCCCCCATTGCCCATCTGGTCTTATGGGTCGCGCTTGCCTGATGGGGGATCAATACCACATTGGACAATTCGAAAAATTCCGGTGAAATTTCAGGCTCGTTAAAAAATACATCCAACCCAGCCGCGCCAAGCCCGCCATTTTTAAGAAGGTCCAGCATCGCGCCCTCATCCACCAGCGAGCCGCGCCCGACATTCACAAAACTGCCCTGTGGGCCCAAAGCCTCCAGCACTTCGCGGCTGACCAGACCTTGGGTGCCCGTATCGCCGGGCACAACACCGATCAACCAGTCGACGTCGCGCGCCATTTCGACCAGATCACTGTAATACTGGTAGGGCTGAAACGGCTGTTCGCGGCGCCCACTGTAAACCACCTGCATCTTGAAGGCCTGACACCGCAGCGCAATTTCCTTGCCGATGCGCCCCAGCCCGAGAATGCCAACCTTAGCACCCGTCAGCTCACCAGTCAGCGGATAGGGCGCATCCGACCATTTTCCCGCCCGCACAAAGGCGTCCGCATGGACAATTTGGCGACAGGTTGCCAGCATCAGCGCCAGCGTCATTTCGGCCACCGCGTCGTTTAAAACATCCGGCGTGTTGGTAACGCGAATGCCGCGTGCCTTGGCGGCGTCCAGATCGACCATATCGACGCCAACGCCGAACACGCTGATCATTTCCAGTGCGGGCAGCGCATCCATCAGGTCGGTATCGACCTGTAGCGTGCCAAAGGATGCCATCAAGCGGGTCGCCTTATGGTCGCGTAAAAACGCCGCTTTATCCTCGATTTCCCACAGTTTGTGGGTGCGGAATTTCTGGTCGAGCACTTCCATGGCGCTGTCGACAACCGGTCCGGTTAGAATAAGATCTTCCAATGGGGTCACTCCTGCTCATGCGGGTATTTTTTTGACAAATTGACAGGGCGCGCGCGCAAGTGCAATGGACCTTGCCCGGTTGGGGCGCTAGTCAGGCGGCATGGCTGAAAGATTTGATACATTGGCGGCGTTTTTGGCGCATGGGTATGACGATGTGATCGACGTGCGCTCGCCGTCTGAATTTGCCGAGGATCACGTGCCCGGCGCGATCAGCCTGCCGGTGCTGGATAATGATGAGCGCGCCAAAGTTGGAACGCTTTATAAGACCGACGCATTTGCGGCCAAAATCACCGGCGCAGCACTGGTTGCGCGCAACGCGGCGGCCCATCTTGAAGCGTCACTGGCGGACAAGCCGGGGGGCTGGCGACCGCTGGTTTATTGCTGGCGTGGCGGTCAGCGTTCCGGTTCTTTCGCAACGATCCTGCAACAGATAGGTTGGCGCGCTGATGTGATTGAGGGGGGCTATCGCGCCTATCGACGCTTGGTCGCCGAGGCGATGTATGACGCGCCGCTGCCCCATTCTCTGATCGTTCTAGAAGGCCATACAGGCACCGCTAAAACTGACATTCTGAAGTGCTTGCAGGTGCGCGGCACGCAGATGCTTGATCTGGAAGGTCTGGCCAATCACCGCGGCTCGGTCTTTGGGGCGATGCAGGGTGGGCAGCCGTCGCAAAAAGCGTTCGAGGGGGCGCTGGCAGCGGCAATGTTGGCGCTTGATCCGGCCCGGCCCGTGGTGGTGGAGGCTGAGTCGAGCAAGATCGGCAATCTGCTGATCCCGCCCACGATCTGGAAGGCGATGCTTGTGGCCCCACGCATCCGGGTCACCGCCCCGTTGCAGGCGCGGGCGCGATATCTGGCGACGGCCTATGCTGACATCGTTGGTGACGGCGCGGTTCTGGGCCGTATTCTGGAAACGCTGGTGCAGTTTCAGGGCAAAGAGCGTGTGGCGCACTGGCATGAACTGGCCGGTGACGGGGCGTTTGAAACGCTCGCTTGTGAGTTGATGGAACACCACTATGACCCGCGCTATGCCAAATCGGGGGAACGCAATGACGCGGCGCGCCTTGGTGAAGTTGTTAGCGATACGTTAACGCCCGAGGCGCTTGATCGGGTTGCAGGCGAGGTTGCCGGGTTGGTTGACGGGGCGGTTGCGGCGAAATAGCAGGCGCTTAGGTGTCCCCGAGACTCACCGTTGATTGGCCTTCACGGCACGCGCCAATCACATAAGCTTCATACCCTAAGCTATTCAAATTACATATTATATTGCCAACATCACCTGCGCCAACAGCCGCCACTAACCCGCCAGCGGTCTGCGGATCAAACAACAGCGCCGCCTTGGGGTTTCCTTCGACCGGTAGCTCCGGAACCAGCGCCCGGTTGTCGGCAAAAAGCGAGGATCGCATGCCCGCCGCTGCCAACTCCAATGCCCCGTCCAGAAACGGCACGGCGTTCAGATCAATCGAGATTTCAACGCCCGAAGCGCGTGCCATCCCCAATAAATGCCCCGCCAGTCCGAATCCGGTCACATCGGTCATCGCATGTGCGCCTGCCAAAACCGCGGCCGCGTCGCCTTGCGGGCGGGTCATGGCCTTCCACGCGCTTGCAACCCAGTCTCCGCGGGCCTCCAGCGCCATTTCCGCCGCCATAATCGTTCCGGACCCAATGGGTTTTGTCAGGATCAAACGATCGCCGGGGCGAGCGCCTGCAAGGGTGATCGGTGCGGCATCACATAGGCCGGTCACCGTGAACCCAATCGTCAGTTCCGCCCCGATTGAGGTGTGCCCGCCTACCACTGCGGCCCCCTCGGCCCCGAAAACCTCGCTCGCGGCGCTCATTATTTCGCGCAGCCATTCCGCCTGCAAATCCGGGCCGAGCCGGGGCAGGATGATCGTCGCAAGGGCAGATTGCGGCTTGCCGCCCATTGCCCAGATATCGCCAAGCGCATGGATCGCTGCAATGCGGGCCATCGTGAACGGGTCTTGGGTGAATGCGCGAAGATGGTCGGTGGTGATAACCTGGGTCGAGCCGCCGGGACCCTTCAGGATCGCCGCGTCATCGCCGGGGCGCGAAAGAACGTCAGTGCGCTCTGTCAGCGGTAAGCAATTAAGAACACTACCTAAAACACCGCCGCCCAGTTTCGCGCCGCATCCACCGCACAGCGGCCTTGACCCAAGCGCCTCGGTCATGCCATCGGCCACTTGCGTGGGCAGATCAGGCGGTGCCATGGGCTTGAGATCGTGAAACTGATCCATGAACTTTTGGTCAATCCGGTCTTTCAGACGCCAAAGCGCGGCACCCGAACTGCGCAACCCCCATTTGTCCGCCAGCGCCGACTTTTGCCCCAGTGAGATGAGTTTCAGATAGTCTTTTTGCGGCCTGAACGCCTGCATGGAACCACCACTTACCGCCGCACGAAGATTGGCAAACAGCACCGGGGCCTCGCGTACGGCGAAAACGCCGGCCTTGGGGCGGGGGGCAAACGTCAGATGTGCACAATCGCCGACCGCGAAAACATCGCTGTGGGTGATCGAACGCAGGGTTGCGTCAACCGCTATAAAGCCGTCATTCAAATCCAGCCCACTGTCCTTCAGCCATGCCTGCGGGCGGGCACCGGCGGCACCGATCACCAGATTAGCGGCAATGCTCTGACCCGATGCCAGAACCACAGTATCGTGGGTGATTGCCGTGATTTCAACGTTTTCAAGAACGGTGATGGCATTGCTTTTCAGCGCCGACTTTAACGCTTTGGTCAGGGATTTACTCTGTTCAAACAACAGGTTGCGCTTTTCAATTAATGTAACCGGTGCGCTGGGGTGGCCTTTTTGTGCCAGCCCATGGCGCATTGCCAGCGCCAGTTCAACACCGCCCACGCCACCGCCGATTACCACGACGTTGGCGGCGTCTGATGCCGCGGCCAGATAGGCATCCCATGCCGTAGCAAACCGGTCCAGAGGTTTGGCGGGTATGGCATTTTCGCCAAATCCCGGCAGCGCTGGCAGGTCTGAGGTGATGCCAATATCAACCGATGCGGTGTGGTAAGGGATCACCCGCCCACCTGCCAGCGAAACCGTTTGGGCCACCGGATCAATCGCGACCGCGCGATCAAGGATCAGCCGCGCCCCGGCAACCCGTGCCAGCCGCACCAGATCAATATCCAGCGCCTCGCGGCTGTAATGCCCGGCAACGAACCCCGGCAACATGCCGGTATAGGGTGCGGTTGGATGCGGATTGATAACCGTCAGGCGAACCCCGGCCAGTGGCTTCATCGCCCACATTCGCAATACCAGCGCGTGGCAATGGCCACCGCCGATCAGCACAATTTCACGGGTTAAGGGCAGGGGCAGCAAAATGATGTCTCCGGGATTTTGTGAGTGCTGCATAATCGGGAAAACCGGGAATGCACAGGGGGCGGGGCGTCAGGGGGCCAGCCACTGGCCGCGCCACGCATCGGCGCGGGTATAAAGCGCGCGAATGTCGTGCTTTGGGTCCAGATGCACCACGTCGATTTGGCGAAGCGTCACGCGCAGACAGGCCAGCCTGTTGCGCTCGGGGACGCGCTGATAGGCGTCGGACGCCGCAATCGGTGTGCCCGGATCAGGGGTGACGCCGTAATTCTGGCGCGCTTCCTTTGGCAATGCGGCCCATTCGTCGGGCAGGTCTTTGCCGGTGATAACCGTGGCCTCGCCGCGAAGGCGGATTTGCAGCAACAATTCAGGGCACCAGACCAGCAAGCCGATTTGTGGTGCTAGGCGCAGTTGGGCGACCTTGGGGGTGGCGGCGTCGGTCAGGGTTTCTACAACTGCACTGGCACGACTGGCGCTGCGTAAGACAACCGAGCGCAGTTCGGGTGCGCCATCGGGACCAGTCGTTGCCAGCGTGGCCAGTCCCGGCGGCCCGCTGCGCGGTGATTGGAAATCTTCAAGCTCGCACCAGGCCTTGTTCAGAACCCCGTCAAGCGTGCTGCGCCAGTCTGCCATGTCACCTCCGAAAAACAGACCGTTCCACGGCTGGACGGTCTGATCGGAACCACGTAGCACTGACGATATGAGAAATGCAATTCACGCTCAGGCGACCAGGCTGTTCATGGCCGGGGTCAAGGCCGCTGATCCGTTCCGCGCGGTTGATACGGCCCTGTCGGACGCTCCGCTTGCGCCTTGCGCCGGGCGGACGTTCATCGTGGCCGTGGGCAAGGCGGCAGGGGGCATGGCGCGGGCTGCGCTGGCCCATTATCCGAACCCCGCGGGCGTTATCGTTGTGACCAACTATGAAAACGCCGCCGCTATTTCGGGCGCGCGGGTTTTTGCGGCGGGGCACCCCGTACCCGATGAGAACGGGCTGAAGGCCTCAAATGCGGTGATTGATCTGCTGGCGGAAACGCGGGATGGGGACCGGGTGCTGGTGCTGGTAAGCGGTGGTGGCTCGGCGTTGTTGCCTGCGCCTGTGGCGGGTATCTCGCTGGTCGATAAGGCCGCTGTGAATGAGGCCCTGCTTGGCGGCGGTATCGAGATTACCGGCATGAACCTTGTGCGCCAGAACCTGTCGCGCCTGAAAGGCGGCGGGCTGGCACGGTTGGCGGCCCCCGCACAGGTAACGGCGCTGATCCTGTCGGATGTGGTCGGGGATGATTTGCGGGTGATTGCCAGCGGGCCGACGGTATCGCCAATCGGCACACGGGCAGAGGCGCGCAAATTGCTGCAAACGGCGGGTTTGTGGGACTCGCTGCCAGCCTCGGTAAAGCAGCACCTGTCGGCTGATGCATCGGCAGAAGCTTTGGCCGTGACCCCGCAAAACCGCCTGATGGGTAGTAACGCAATTTCGGTTGGCGCAATGGCGGCTGTCGCGCCGCAAGCCACGGTCTGGCCGGACCCGTTGGTTGGCGATGTGGCGCAAGCGGCGGCAATCGTGGCCGGCTGCAACGGTGCTGGCTGCTGGCTGTTTGGCGGTGAAACTACGGTGCGGATCAGTGGCACGGGTTTGGGCGGGCGCAATCAGGAACTGGCGCTGCGGGTGGCGCTGTTGGCAGAGGAACTCGGCTGGCAAAATGAATGGGTTTTCCTGTCCGGTGGCACCGATGGTCGCGACGGGCCGACGGATGCGGCTGGCGGCTTGGTGGATGGCGGCACGCAAACGCGGATACGCGGCGCGGGCGTCGATCCGCTGGCCGCACTGGCTGATAATGACAGCTACACCGCGCTAAAGGCCGCCGGTGATTTGCTGATGACGGATGCGACGGGAACCAATGTTGCCGATCTGCAGGTTCTGATCCGCACCTGAAATATGTCGCCAATGGGCAAATCCGCGTCGCCTTGGGCGCTTGCGGCACAGGGCGAAACCGCCGCACTCTGAGCGCAACGAAATGGTTGAACGGCGGGGTGTCCTTGGGTGATCCCGGTTGGCAGAATTAGGGAGACACGCATGAAAACGCATGCACGCGCGGTGGTGATCGGGGGCGGCGTTGTTGGCTGTTCGGTGCTGTATCATCTGACCAAACTTGGCTGGAACGATGTGATGCTGATTGAACGATCAGAGCTGACGTCCGGCTCTACTTGGCACGCGGCGGGCGGCTTTCACACGCTTAATTCCGACACCAACATGGCTGCACTTCAGGGATATACCATCCGCCTTTACCGCGAGCTGGAAGAGATCACTGGCCTGTCCTGCGGGCTGCACCATGTGGGTGGCGTGACAATCGCGACTGACAGCGACCGTCTGGATTACCTGCGCGCTGAACGTGCCAAACATCGCTATATGGGGTTGGAGACCGAGATTGTCGGCCCCGAAGAGATCGCTAAAATTTCGCCGATCCTGAATACCGAAGGGGTCGTGGGCGGGCTTTATGATCCGCTAGACGGGCATCTTGACCCGTCCGGTACCACCCACGCCTACGCCAAGGCCGCGCAAATGGCGGGTGCGGACATTGTGCTGCGAAACCGGGTGTTGGAACTGAACCCGGTGGATGACGGCTGGGATGTGGTGACCGAAGCGGGCACGGTGCGCTGTGAGCATGTGATCAACGCCGCCGGGCTTTGGGCGCGCGAAGTTGGGGCGATGGCGGGGGTTTACCTGCCGCTGCACCCGATGGAGCATCAGTATTTCGTCACCGATGACATCCCCGAAGTTGTCGACCACCCCACCGAGCTGCCCCATATGATGGACCCGGCGGGCGAGACCTATCTGCGTCAGGAAGGGCAGGGGCTGGTCATTGGGATTTATGAACAGGACTGTGTGCCATGGGCGGTCGATGGCACCCGTTGGGATTTTGGCCATGAGCTGTTGAACAACGATCTGGACCGGGTCGCCGAACCGCTGGAGGCGTCTTTTGAAAGATACCCTGTGCTGGGGCGTGCCTCGATCAAACAGGTGATTAACGGGCCGTTCACATTTGCACCTGACGGCAACCCGCTTGTTGGGCCGGTGCCGGGTAAACCGGGGCTGTGGTCGGCCTGTGCGGTGATGGCCGGGTTTTCCCAAGGTGGCGGTGTGGGCAAATCACTGGCCGAATGGATGGTTGCGGGCGAGTCTGAAAACGATGTGTTTGCGATGGATGTGGCGCGTTACGGCGATTGGACCGGGCCAGAGTGGACCCGCCTGAAAGTGACCGAGAACTACCAGCGCCGTTTTTCGATTTCCTATCCGAACGAGGAACTGCCGGTTGGTCGCCCGCTGGACACCACGCCAGCCTATAGCATCTGGGACAGCCAGCGCGCGGTCTTTGGTTCGGGGTATGGCATGGAGCAGGTGAATTACTTTGCGCCAAAGGGCGCGCCACGCCATGAGGTTCCATCGTTCCGCCGCTCAAACGCGCATGACGCTGTGGGGCAAGAATGCCGCGCGGTGCGCACCGCCGTTGGGATCAATGAGATCCACAATTTCGGCAAATATCTGATCCAAGGCCCCGAAGCGGTCAACTGGCTGAACCATATCATGGCCAACCGGGTTCCCGCAGTCGGTCGTCTGGCGCTGACACCGATGCTGTCGCCAAACGGCAGGTTGATGGGTGATTTCACCATGATGCGGTTGGGTGAAGAGCAGGTGCAGTTGACCGCGTCCTATTCGGCGCAGGATTTCCATATGCGCTGGTTCGGCGCGCATATGCGCGATGGTGTGAACCTGCGTAATATCAGCAAGGAACGGCTGGGGTTTCAGATTGCCGGGCCGAATGCCCGCGCGGTTCTGGCGGCCGCCACGGGTGCCAACGTATCCAATGAGGCGCAGCCGTTTTTGTCGGTGTGCGCAATGTCGATTGGCCATATCCCGGTGCGCGTTGCGCGCGTCAGCTATACCGGCGATCTGGGCTATGAGATTTATTGCCACCGGGATCATCAGGTCGCGCTTTATCACGCCTTGGCGCAGGCTGGGGCCGATCAGGGAATGCAGCCTTTTGGAATGCGCGCGATGATGAGCTTGCGGCTGGAAAAATCCTTTGGTTCATGGATGCGCGAATACCGACCCGATTATACACCCGCTGAAACCGGGCTGGATCGTTTCATCGCATGGAAAAAGAACGATTTTATTGGGCGCGACGCGGCAGCAGCGCAAAAAGAAACGCCACCTGAACGCCGTCTGACGACCTTTCTGGTGGATGCGAAAGACGCCGATGTCGTGGCCTATGAGCCGATTTTTGATGGCGATGACGTGCTGGGGTTCTGCACCTCGGGCGGTTATGCGCATTTTGCCCAAAAATCCGTAGCAATCGGGTTTCTGCCGCGTGAGCGTATTGTCGATGGCGCTGAATTTGACATTGAAATTCTGGGCCAGCGGCGGCGCGCGGTTGTGGCAAACACCCCCTTGTTTGATGCCGATGCAAGCCGGATGCGGGGATAGCGTATAGAACCGACTAGAACCGACTAGAACCGACGGTAATTTTTTCCGCAAAAAAAAATGACTGCCCCGATAGTTTTTCCTGTGTTGTTATCTGGCGGCGGATATTGCGATTTGATCCGCATTGCATTCACATAGTGGAATGTTTAGTTGGGTGTCGGGTGATTGCCCCACCCGGTGCCACCACAACGGGCGAGATTTGCGCAGGAGAACGACAATGAACCAGAAATATGCTAAAGCAGTTGGCCGTTGGGGCGTTCGCGATGGAAACTGAATTTACCCCTTGGCTGTCGCTTGGCGGCGGCGTTTTGATTGGCTTGGCCTCGGTGCTGTTGATGGCTTTTCGCGGGCGAATATACGGGGCAACCGGTGTGTTGGCCGGGTTTTTTACACCCGCCGATGCCGGGGACTGGGCGTGGCGCGCCCTGTTGCTGGCCGGGATGGTCAGCGGGCCGTTGGTCTATTTGCTGTTAAGTGGTGACATGCCCGTGGTTCAGGTTCCAGTGTCCACACCGATGATCTTGGTGGGTGGGCTGATCGTGGGCGTCGGCGTGACGCTCGGGTCTGGCTGCACGTCAGGGCATGGAATTTGCGGCATTGCGCGGATGTCGCCCCGCTCAATCACGGCGACAATCGTGTTCATGCTCGCAACTGCGGTGACGGTCTTTGTCGTCCGCCATATGTTTGGGGGCTAGGGCATGAAACATTTCATTACCTATCTGATCGGCCTGATATTTGGGCTTGGCATCACGATCTCGGGCATGGGGAACCCCGCCAAGGTTCTGAACTTTTTTGACTTTGCCGGAACATGGGATCCCAGCCTTGCTTTTGTGATGGGCGGCGGGCTGATCGTGGCTGCAATCGGCTATCGGATCGTATTTGCCAAACCGACCCCAGTGTTTGAAGCCGAGTTCATCACACCGGCGCGAAACAGGGTTGACGCAAAACTTGTGGTCGGTTCGGCTGTTTTCGGCATAGGGTGGGGTATCGCCGGGTTTTGTCCTGGTGGTGCGTTGCCTGTGCTGGGCACCGGACGGTTCGAGGTTATCTTGTTCGTCGCCGCGCTGATCGGTGGTATTCTGATAACCAAGGCAGGCCTGCGGTTGCGCGACACATCTATTCCCCCGGCCGAGCCGCTGTAGGTGCGCAAACCCGCGAAAGGAACAACAGATGACCAGCTATCCGATTGAAATGGACGTCGTGCCAAAGGTCAGAGCCTTCTTTGACCCGGCGACCAATACGATCAGCTATGTGGTTCGTGATGCTGCCTCAAATTCCTGCGCGGTCATCGATTCCGTTATGGATATTGAGTATGCCGCCGGGCGCATCACCTATGAGCATGCGGATGAAATTATTGCCTATATCACCTATAATGATCTGAAGCTGGAATGGCTGATTGAAAGCCATGTGCACGCCGACCACCTGTCGGCTGCCCCTTATATCCAGCAGCAGATGGGGGGCAAAATCGGGATTGGTAAAGAAATCACCGAGGTGCAGAAGGTCTTTGGCAAGGTGTTTAACGAAGGCACCGAGTTTCAGCGCGACGGCTCGCAGTTTGATCGGTTGTTCGAAGATGGCGACACCTATCAGATAGGCAAAATGACGGCGATTGTTCTGGGCACGCCGGGCCATACACCCGCCTGCATGACCCATGTTATGGGCAACGCGGCATTTGTCGGGGATACGCTTTTCATGCCCGATGGCGGTTCTGCGCGGGCTGATTTTCCGGGGGGCGATGCGGGTGTTCTGTATGACTCGATCCAGAAAGTGCTGGCACTGCCGGATGCGATGCGGCTGTTCATGTGCCACGATTATGGCCCCAACGGGCGCGATATTGCGTGGGAAACCAGCGTTGGCGCTGAAAAAGAGCACAATATCCATGTTGGCGGCGGCACAACACGGGCTGAATTCGTAAAATTGCGCACCGAACGGGATGCCGGCCTTGAAGTGCCAAAGCTGATAATCCCCTCGCTGCAAATCAATATGCGCGCCGGCGAAGTTCCCAAGGATGACGACGGGAATCCAACTCTTAAAGTGCCGCTAAACCTGCTTTGAGGTGGTCGGGCGCTATTTTTTGGCGCCTGCGACCGGGTTTGTGATCGCGTCCTGATCGACCAGATCCCATTCCATACCGGCGTTGCGAAAAATGCGTTTTTCTTTCTTTGGGTAATCGGCCACGTCATGGTCCAGCCGCTGGCCCACAACAATCATGCGCAAAACCTGAGGTCCGGTGTTGTTGATTGAATGGGCGTGCCCGCCCGCGCGATAGCCGATGAAGTCGCCCGGTTTGATCGCAAAACTGTCCTCGCCAATAATCGCCGTTGCCTGGCCTGCCAGCACGAATACGCATTCATCCTCAAAATGATGCAGATGGTGTTCGGTTGTGTCATCGCCCGGCGCAACCTCAATAATATGAAATCCCAGGCCGGTAAGACCGGTCAGATCGCCAAGTGATTTGTTAACCCGTTTGGCGTCGGGATTAAGGAAATGGGTTTTATTTAGCCCCGCCATTGCGGCGATATCCTCGGCTGAAACGATATATGCGTCCTTGCTCATCGGGCTGGTTCCTTTGGGTTAAACACTTGCACCTTGGTCCCTTGTACTTTGGGTTGGCCAGTCGGTCAAAATTAATGGATAGCCCTTGACCTTCCAGTAACTGGAAGGCCTATATCCAGCACGACAGCAGCCGATAAGGGGCAAACTATGCCACGCGACGATATTTCCCAAATGCCAACAAACATCCGTTTGCAGGTTGAAGGCATGAGCTGTGCGGGCTGCGTGCGTCGGGCCGAAACTGCTATTTCCAGCGTCGATGGGGTCGCCAAAGCGGCCGTTAATCTGGCAACCGGCAAGGCGGATGTGGAATTTGGTGCGCCCGCCACGCCTGCCACAATAAGTGCGGCGATGGATAAGGCTGGTTATCCGGCGGCACGTGCGGAAATCAGCGTCGAGGTTGCGGGCGCAACCTGTGCCTCTTGTGTGAACCGGATCGAGATCGCAATAAAATCGCTGCCCGGCGTGTCGCAAGCGGTGATGAACCTTGCCACCGGACGCGCCAGTATCAGCTATCTGGCTGGTATGCTCACGGTTGACGATATCGCCGCTGCGGTGGCGGGTGCGGGGTATAATGTGGTGGCAGAGGCCGGCGGACAAACCGCCCCCGTAGATCGCCACAAACAGGATCAGGACCGGCTGACGCGGTCGGTCTGGATCGCCTTTGCGCTTGGTCTGCCGGTGTTTGTCGCGGAGATGGGTGGCCATCTTTTCCCGCCGATCCACCACTTTATTGCCCAAACTATTGGCCATCAAACATCATGGGTTCTGCAATTTATCCTGACGGCCCTTATCCTGATATTTCCGGGTCGGGTGTTCTTTGCCAAAGGTTTTCCGGCATTGGTTCGGCGCGCGCCTGACATGAACTCACTCGTCGCGCTTGGGGCAAGTGCTGCCTTTGTCTATTCGAGTGTTGCAACCTTTGCGCCCGCGGTGCTGCCCGCCTTAGCGCGCAATGTTTATTTTGAAAGTGCGGCGGTGATTGTGGTGCTGATCCTGCTGGGCCGGTTGCTGGAATCCCGTGCCAAAGGGCGCACCGGCGATGCGATCCGCCACCTTGTGGCGCTGGCCCCGGAAACGGCCACCGTTGAGCGGGATGGCAACCTGCAAACCGTTCCAATTGAAACGATCCGCACCGGCGAGATCCTGCACCTGAAACCGGGCGAGCGGCTGGCGGTGGATGGCGTGGTGCTAAGCGGCCATTCCTATGTGGATGAAAGCATGATTACCGGCGAACCGGTGCCGGTTGAAAAGGGTGCCGAGGCGCCTGTTGTTGCCGGAACGATCAATGGCACGGGTGCTTTGAGCTACCGCGCCACCGCCGTGGGGCGCGACACGATGTTGTCGCGCATTGTGCGCATGGTCGAGGACGCGCAGGGCGCGAAATTGCCGATACAGGCGCAGGTCGACAAGATCACCGCGTGGTTCGTGCC
>JAHRVC010000221.1 GCA_019090885.1 Marinosulfonomonas sp. | reverse complement strand
GTGCCCTGCATTGTCGGTCCGCAAGAAGACGAAGCGCTGGACGTGATCGAGGCCCGCGCCGCTCGTGTTGGTGCGCCTCTATCGGTTTACGGCCAGCACTGGCATGTTTCCGAAGAACGTGGACGCCTAGTTTATCAGGACGAAACCGGCCTGCTGGATTTGCCGCTGCCCACCCTGATCGGTGCGCATCAAATCCAGAACGGCGGCATCGCGCTGGCAGCCCTGCGCGCGTTGGACATGGGCGAAGCGGCCTGTGAGGCTGCGTTGACCCAGGCTGACTGGCCCGCCCGATTGCAGCGCCTGCGTCACGGCCCTTTGGTCAAGGCGGCTGGCGACGCTGAGGTTTGGCTTGATGGTGGACACAACGCTTCTGCCGGGTTGGCCTTGGCCGAGGCGTTGACCCGCTTGCCAAAACGCCCGCTACATCTGATTTGCGGAATGTTGAACACAAAGGATGTCACCGGCTACATGCGCCCGCTGGCATCGCTGGCCCAGACATTGCGCGCAGTTTCTATTCCCGGTGAGGGGGCAACCCTGTCAGCCTCGGACACCTGCACAGCGGCGAAAAATGTCGGCATGGAAGGATTCGAGGCAACATCGACCGCCTCGGCCGTTGCGGAAATCATCGACCAATGCCCCAATGCACGCATCCTAATTTGTGGATCGCTTTATCTGGCAGGGCATGTGCTGCGCGAAAATGGCTGATCACCTCGCACCCGTTCCTATTGTCCCCATTCCGCGCCTTGCATTTCGATCAAACGGCTCGCGGTGCGTTCGAATTCGAATGTGCCCTCGCCTTCAAGGTAAAGGCGATCGGGTATATCTGCGGCGCTGACGATCAGGCGAACGCGGGCTTCGTAAAGCGCATCAATCAGGGTGACAAAGCGTTTCGCTTCATTGAAATTTGATCGCGACAGGCTGGGCACGTCTTCCAAAATCAATACGCGCACGGCCTCGGCGACGGCAAGATAATCGGCAGCGCCCAGTGGCTGTCCGCATAATTGCCAGAATGGAACCCGCGCCACGCCGTTGTGAAATTCCGGTAAAACAACTTCGCGGCCCTTGACTGTAAGCGTCAGGGCTGTGCCCTGATTTTCGGTCAGGTCGCCCCACAGGCTGTCAATCGATGCCTTTGTGGCAGCGTTTGCAGGCGAAAAATACACCGGCGAAGCTGCAAGTTTATCCTGCCGGTAATCGGTTTCCGCTGCCAGATGATGCACCAGCATCTTGTCTTTTATCTGCTCAATAAACGGTAGAAACAGCGCCCGGTTTAATCCGTCTTTATATAAATCGTCGGGTGGCCGGTTGGATGTTGTCACGATAACAACGCCTGCATTCATTAGCATTTCAAACAACCGTCCGACGATCATTGCGTCGGTAATGTCGGAAATTTGCATTTCATCAAACGCCAGCAGGCGAACCTCTGCTGCTACTTTGTCAGCGACAGGTTTCAGGGCGTCATCAACGCCGTCCTTGCGGGCCTCGTGCATTCCGGCGTGAATTTCTTGCATGAATGCGTGGAAATGCACCCGGCGGTTGGGTGCTGTGACCGTTTGGGCAAACATGTCCATCAACATTGATTTGCCGCGTCCGACGCCACCCCACAGGTAGAGCCCGCGAACTGGTGCGTCCGGCTTGTTGAAAAACCCGCGCAATCCGCGGCGCGGTGTTTGCGACAGGGCCGTGCGGATCATTTCGAGGTGCGGCACGACGGCCAGTTGTGCCGGGTCTGCTGTCAGCATCCCATCGTTGACCGCACGGTCATATCTGTCTTGTAAATTCTCTGCCATCGCCCCCAGTTAATCTGCCCTGACGGATAAGAAAAGACGATGTGTTCCGGCACAATTTGCGAATTGACGCCAGCGGCGTTTTCAAACAGGTTCACGCCGCAGCCATAGGACCTAATTGATGCCGTCTCGCACCTCGCTATTTACCCCGGTTCTGCTTGTTTGTTGCATTATCATTATCGTCAGTTTCGCTGTGCGTGCTTCTTTTGGTGTGTTCCAAATTCCAATTGCTACGGAATTTGGCTGGCTGCGCGCAGATTTTTCACTGGCTATCGCAATCCAGAACCTTGCCTGGGGTTTCGGCCAACCAATATTCGGCGCAATCGCCGAAAAAATCGGCGACCGAAAAGCGATCATCATGGGTGCCGTAATCTATGCCGTGGGCCTTGTCCTCAGCTCGCACGCGGTCACCCCGGGCCAACATCAGTTTCTGGCAATTTTGGTGGGTTTTGGGGTCGCCGGAACCGGTTTTGGGGTCATTCTGGCAGTTGTGGGGCGTGCCAGCTCTGACGAAAACCGTTCGATGTCACTGGCGATCGTCACTGCTGCGGGATCGGCAGGTCAGGTCTTTGGGCCACCGACGGCCGCATGGCTGCTTAGCTTCATGCCTTGGAATTCTGTCTTCCTGATCTTTGGCGCAGCCATTCTTGCGGTCTTGCTGACATTGCCGTTCATGCGCTCGCCGCAAATGGCGTCAAAGGCCGAGATCGAGCAGTCCATGGGCGAAATCCTGATCCGGGCTTTCAAGGATCCAAGTTATTCGCTGATTTTCCTCGGGTTCTTTTCCTGCGGGTATCAACTGGCGTTCATTACGGCGCATTTTCCCGCCATGATTACCGAAATGTGCGGCGCGATTGACCCATCTGGCACATTGGCGTCACTGGGTGTTAACTCGACCTCGGCGCTTGGCGCGGTGGCCATTTCAATGATCGGGCTTGCCAATATTTTCGGCACACTTGCAGCCGGGTATCTGGGCAAGAGGTACTCGAAGAAATACCTGTTGGCGGGCGTCTATACCGCGCGTGCGATTATCGCGGCGGTATTTATCATGCTGCCAATTACGCCTACGACAGTCGTGATATTTTCTTTTGCGATGGGCCTTCTGTTTCTGGCCAGCGTTCCGCTTACATCCGGCCTTGTCGCCCATATCTATGGCTTGCGTTACATGGGGACGCTTTATGGCATCGTATTTATGTCCCACCAGATTGGCAGTTTCCTTGGCGTCTGGCTGGGTGGCAGGCTTTACGATATCTACGGAACTTATACGGCTGTCTGGTGGGTCGGCGTCGGGGTTGGGGCTTTTTCGGCCATCGTTCATCTGCCGATCCGCGAGCAACCGCTGGATGCGCGGGTTACGCCATAGGCCCTTTGGGTTATTGACGCCGCGCCTCCGGCTCCTTACCCATGTCTGACCCGCCAGGAGATCAAATATGCGCCCAGCAAACCAAGCCCTGATCGTGATCGACGTGCAGAATGATTTCTGCCCCGGCGGTGGACTTGCCGTTGAAGACGGTGCTGCGATTGTTCCCGGCATCAATGCGCTAATGGATGAATTTGCCACCGTTGTCCTGACGCAGGATTGGCACCCGGCCAGCCACTCCTCTTTTGCCGAAAACCAGCCGGGCAAAGCGCCGTATGAGATGATTGATATGCCCTATGGGCCGCAGGTTATGTGGCCTGTCCATTGTGTGCAAGGAAGCCACGGCGCCCGGTTCCACGACGATTTGCGCACCGATCCGGCGAACATGATAATCCGCAAAGGGATGCGTCGCGAAATTGACAGTTACTCGGGGTTTTTTGAAAACGATCATGAAACGGCGACCGGGCTTGATGGGTATCTGAAAAGCCGTGGTATAGATACGCTGACGATGGTTGGGCTGGCTACGGATTTTTGCGTTAATTTCACTGCTGTAGATGCCGCTGGACTTGGCTATAAGGTTCGCGTGGTCGAACATCTGTGCCGTGCTATTGATCTTGACGGATCACTTGCCGCCGCCCGTGCAGGGATGCAAGCTGCCGGCGTGAAACTGGAGAGTTAAATTGGTTGATATTGCTGCCCGTGTGCATAACCACAAATGGAAGATCGATCCGATCGTCCGCTCGCTGATTGATACGGATTTTTACAAACTTTTGATGTGTCAGTCGGTGTTTCGCAACAAGCCGGATGCACAGGTGACATTCTCGCTTATCAACCGATCCAAAACCATCAAAATTGCGGAGCTGATTGACGAAGGTGAACTGCGCGAGCAACTTGACCATGTGCGCACACTGTCGCTGTCGCGTGGTGAAAGCACTTGGCTGCGGGGCAACACATTCTATGGCCGACGCCAGATGTTCAGCCCGGACTTTATGGAATGGTTCGAAAATCTGCGCCTGCCGCCCTACCATCTGGAAAAACGCGATGGACAATACGAATTGACCTTCGAGGGCAGTTGGCCCGAAGTAATGATGTGGGAAATTCCCGCGCTTGCAGTTTTGATGGAACTGCGTGGCCGGGCTGTCTTGGGGAAGATGGGACGGTTCGAATTACAGGTTCTTTATGCTCGGGCCATGACCAAGCTTTGGGAAAAAGTCGAAACCCTGCGCGGTGTGGATGATCTGCGTATCGCCGATTTTGGCACCCGTCGGCGCCATTCCTTTTTGTGGCAGAACTGGTGCGTTCAGGCGATGATGGAGGGCTTGGGCGAAAAATTCGTGGGCACGTCAAATTGCCTGATTGCGATGCGTCAGGACATCGAGGCAATCGGCACCAACGCGCATGAACTGCCAATGGTATATTCGGCCCTTGCCGATACGGACGATGAACTGCGCGAGGCCCCCTATCAGGTGCTTGCCGATTGGCACGAGGAACACGATGGCAACCTGCGGATCATGCTGCCTGATACTTATGGCACACAGGGGTTCTTGCAAAATGCGCCGGATTGGCTGGCGGGTTGGACCGGCATTCGCATTGATAGTGGCGATCCCGCGACTGGGGCCAATATCGCGATTGACTGGTGGAAATCCCGTGGCGAGGATCCGACGAAAAAGCTGATAATTTTTTCGGACGGGCTGGACGTTAACAAAATCGTGGAATTGCAAAAACAATTCGTTGGCAAGGCGAACATATCATTTGGTTGGGGTACTTTGCTGACCAATGATTTTCGCGGGCTGACGGAAAATGATGCTTTGGCGCCGTTCTCGTTGGTTTGCAAAGCGATCAGCGTAAATGGTCGGCCAACTGTGAAACTATCGGATAACCCCAACAAAGCGATGGGGCCGGCGGATCAGATCAAGCGCTATAAACGGGTGTTTGGTGTTGGTGCGCAGGAAACCCAGGATGTGGTTGTCTAATAACGCTACATTGGAAATTTTGCCATTTTCAGGTGTGGCTTAACGGCCGAAACCTCGCGGCATTTGCGAATTTACTTGACTAAAGAGTCAATCAGGCACACATGAGCGGCATCTGATCGACCTTCTGCCGCGTGAGCAGACCGGACCTTGATCTTTCTAGGTGACCGCAGGTCGGCAGATATATTCAGTTTCCCATATCACGCAGGGGCTGTCGCAAATGCGGTCAGCGGGCAATTCGGTCCATTTCCGGCATCGTTGCGAAACCCTCGAATACAGTTTGCCCGTTTGGGTGGGCTGTCGATTTAGTTATGCGGAAATTTTTCCGCTGAAAGGAAAAATCCGAATGGATTTTGAAATGTTGGGGCTTTCGCCCCGCCTTGTGACCATTCTGGCCGAACAAGGCATTACCAAGCCAACGCCAATTCAGGCGCAGGCGATGCCACATGCGATGAACGGACGTGACGTGATGGGCCTTGCCCAAACCGGCACCGGAAAAACCGCAGCCTTCGGGTTGCCGTTGATCCATATTCTGATGTCGCAAGGCACCAAACCCGCGCCCAAGTCTGTGCGCGGTCTGATATTGGCACCAACGCGTGAGCTGGCCAAACAGATCACTGAAAATCTGCACGCCTACACCAAAGGCACCCACCTGAAAGTCGGGCTGGTTGTCGGCGGGGTTTCCATCAACCCGCAAATCAAACGGCTTGAACGTGGGCTTGACCTGCTGGTTGCCACACCGGGGCGGCTGATCGACTTGCTTGATCGGCGCGCTGTTAATCTTGGCAATACGAATTTTCTGGTGCTGGATGAAGCTGACCAGATGCTCGATATGGGATTTATCCACGCCCTTCGTCGGATTGCGCCACTGCTTTCTTCTGATCGTCAGACGATGTTGTTTTCGGCGACGATGCCAAAACAGATGGCCGAGCTTTCCAACGCTTACCTGACCGATCCGATCCGGGTTGAAGTTTCGCGTTCGGGAAAAGTCGCAGACAAGGTTACGCAGTCTGTCCATTTCGTGGCGCAGTCAGATAAATTTGCATTGCTGACCAGCCTTTTGGACCAGCACCGTGATGATTTGGCGCTGGTGTTTTCGCGCACCAAGCACGGTGCTGAAAAAATGAAAAAGAACCTTGTTGCCCGCGGGTTTAACGCGGATTCTATCCATGGCAACAAAAGCCAAAACCAGCGCGACCGAGCGATCAAATCCTTCCGCGAAGGAAAAATCCGCGTTCTGGTTGCCACGGATGTTGCGGCGCGCGGGATTGATATTCCGGGTGTGGGTTATGTTTATAATTACGACCTGCCGAATGTGTCGGAAAACTATGTTCACCGTATTGGCCGCACCGCCCGTGCGGATGCCGAAGGCACAGCGATTGCATTTTGCTCAGCCGAAGAAATGTCGGATCTGCGCGGCATTGAAAAGCTGATGAAGTCTGACATCACCGTCGCCGGTGGTGTGCCTTGGTCGCGAGATGAAATTCCAGCCAAAAAAGGACGTGGAAAATCTGGCGGTCAGAAACGGCCGGGTCAGGGCGCGCGTCGTCCGCGTGGCCGCAACCGGTCTCGTAAAGCAGCCTGAACGATCTGAAACAGATGGCGCGCTAGTCTTCGCCTTTAACCCTGTTGCGCAGTGACTTAACTGTGCCGCGCCGGGTTTTGGCGTCAAGGCGGCGCCGTTTGCTGCCCAGTGTTGGTCTGGTTGCCACCCGTCGCTTGTTGCGCTTGGTGGCTGCCAGCACCAGTTCGCCCAATCGGGCGCGAACTATTTCCCGGTTGCGCGCCTGCGACCGGGTTTCGTCACAATAAAGAACAACCGCCCCGTCCTTGGTCCAGCGCCGTCCGGCCTTTTGCCTAAGCGCCGCCTTCACCCAGCCCGGCAGGTTGGGCGAGCGTTCAGCTTCAAACCGCAATTCAACCGCCGTTGAAACCTTGTTTACGTTCTGGCCACCCGGACCGGATGCGCGCACGAATTGCTCGCTTAGCTCCCAGTCTTCAATTGTGATTTCATCGGTAATCTTCAGCATTGGCGACAGTCCCGGCGGCGATATTCCAGTGTATATAGCCATATGCCTGAAAATGGCAGAATTGGCAAAAGTGAAAGGGCCGCCAAAGACTGGCGACCCTTCCGAGATCTTCCGAAGATGGGCCAGTTAGGTTAGCCCAATCAGAGTGTGGTTAGCCCTTAGAAGAGCGTTCCTCTGACTGTCCCGACACCTCTCTCCAATATCACTCTAGACACTGGACCACCTCCTTTCGTTTGTTAAAGTTAGGGGTAGCCTGCCATATATTTTGTGTTTGTCAAAAGGTTTTACGCAACCCGTGCCCCCAATCGCCTGACTAACAGGCGAAATGGTATCAATGCGATCAACGCAAGAACCAGTTTGACGGACCAGTCCGCCACCGCAAGCGACACCCAAAGCGGTGCCGTTGGCCCACTGCCTAAAAGCGGCAGAACCTCACCCGCCCAGCTAACGTCATTCGCCGGCTCTAGGAAAGTAAGCGAAGCGGAAAAAGCTATGGAAAAGAACAGGATAGTATCAACTGAGGAGCCGACCAGCGTGCTTGCTAAAGGGGCCCTCCACCACGTGCCACCCCGCAGGCGATCAAAGATTGCAACGTCAAGCATCTGGGCGATCAGGAACGCGGTTCCTGATCCAATTGCAATGCGCCATGTGACCAGTGGCCCGAATTCGCCGCTGATCTGTGTTCCGATCAGCGAACAGGCGATACCTACCAAAAACCCGATGAAAACGACGCGACGCGCCGTTGCTGCGCCGTAAACGCGGTTCACTACGTCGGTCACCAGAAAAGCAATCGGGTAGGTGAACGCGCCATAAGTAAGCCATTGGCCGAAAAGAAATTGCACAAGAATATTGGAGGCCACAACAACGATGGCCATAGCAATGATGCCGGGAAGAATGCGTGTCATATCTGAATTCCGTTTTGACAAGGTAGCGGAGACTTGGCCCCGGACCACCCGGGACAGCGCCTGCTAACGGTTTGTGCAGCCGACTTCAAGTCAATCCGGAATGCGATACTCGACGAACTCGGTTCGTTGGAATGCCTTGAAATTATCATCCGAGATCATTGTAAGCCGGATGTCTCCGGCGGTGTCACGCCAAACTGCGATACCCTCAAGGTTGTCATGCCGTCCGGTCGTGGATTCCAGCAATATCTCGCCCGAGGTCGGATCAGAGATGTCAAAACGGCGCACCCGTGTCTGGAACCCAAATATCCCGTTCAGGTGCCGTTCGAGCAAATAGAACTTGCCGTCCGGACCAAAATCACCGCCGACCGGCAAGTATGGGCTGATGCGTGGGATTGAAAAAGGCTGGTCCCATTTGCCGTCTTTGAACCGATAAACCGGGAATGGCCGCGTCACCACACCAGAGCGTTCAGGCAGGGTAAACAGATCACCATTTGCGTCAACTGCCAGAACTTCCAGCGAAGAGTTGTTCTGCATTTCTTTGAAGTCGGGATGCTGACCAACCCGCGTGGCATTTCCACCCGACTCATCATAGCGCCAGACCCGATGTTCGCCCTCAAACGAGATAAATACCGCACCGCTGTCGGCTACTGCCAGCCCTTCGGCATCATCCCATACGCCGCGCAGTTGTTTGCCGGTTAAGCTAAGCAATTCAATCTGAGAATAGTCTTGGACCGCAGTGATTGCCGTGGTGGCCGTATCGCGTTCCAGAACGCCGGATATCAAAAACCCGCCGTCGCTTATGGCGGTGAATTCGCGCCCGTCGGCGGTAACGTCCAGACCGGAGTATCCGCCAAATTCTGGTGTGTTTTCGGACCACGCATAGCTGCCAACATACACTGCCCGGCCCGGACCATCTGCATAAGAGATAACCGAAAGGGCACAGAATGCGGCTGCGATTATTGCGAGGACAGAACGTTTTTGCATTGTGATGGAAGGCTGGCCAGTGTCAGGGGTGGTTTGGGTTTGCGGGGCGTGTTGTTGGGCGGTGGCGGGTTCAGGATGTC
>JAHRVC010000220.1 GCA_019090885.1 Marinosulfonomonas sp. | reverse complement strand
TGGCAACGGCAAAAAGAGCATCCGAGCGTTCAGCAGGCGATCGAGGATGCCCTGCGCAAGCTGGAAGCTGACGCACCGGGCATCGCGGCTGCCGGGCGCACCGATGCGGGTGTTCATGCGCTTGGGCAGGTGGCCCATTGCGATATGGTGAAAGACTGGGATCCGTTTCGCTTGTCCGAAGCGCTTAACTTTCACCTTAAACCCGCGCCGGTCGCAATTTTGAGGGTGGTTCGGGTCGAACCGGATTTTCACGCACGCTTCAGCGCCACCGAGCGGCACTATCTGTATCGCCTGATCTCTCGACGTGCGCCCCTGACGCATGACAAGGGGCTGGCGTGGCAGGTCGGCCATGCTCTGGACGGTGAGCGCATGCAAAAGGCGGCTGATTATCTGATTGGCCGGCACGATTTCACAACTTTCCGGTCTACTGATTGTCAGGCCGACAGCCCGGTTAAAACGTTGGATGAGCTGCGGATCAGCGAAAAACCGATCCCGCATGGCACGGAATTTCGCTTTCATGTGCGGGCACGCAGCTTTTTGCACAATCAGGTGCGTAGTTTCGTTGGCACGTTGGAACGGGTCGGCGCGGGGTCTTGGCAGCCCGAAGATGTGCAACACGCCCTGAACGCACAGGACCGGGCGGCATGTGGCACGGTTGCACCACCGCACGGGCTTTACCTAAAGGGTGTCACCTATCCGGATAGCCCGTTTTAACTGTCCGGGGCTCAGAACCTTAAGTGTCGGGACGATAAGGGGTTTTGGCCAAGGTCGCTGAAAATATCTGCATTTTGGCAACAATCCGCAGGCGCAACCAAAGATTGTCCGGCAATAAACACCGTTTCTTAATAATTGAGCTAGAATTGCCGGGATGTCGCCCTTTTTTGGCCCTGAATCGCTGCGAAAACACCCTTAGTTTCACTTGGGAAGACGTACCGATGGATTTTACAACTATAACATTCGACCAGATCGTTCTTGCTGCCATGGCGTGCATTGCATTCCGCGAAGCGATGATCATTTGCCTACCTAACCAAGTTGCTGGCCCCGGTGGCTGGTTGGTTGATACCGGCGAAGAAGCCTGAACCAAACCATAGTTTAGGCACCACACCCGACTTGAAGCTGGTCCTTTTACTCGTCCAATTTCGCCAACGTCAGGCGCCCTCGGCGCGCAGAGACTCATACGATATCATCACGTGCTCACGATAGGCCGGGCGATCCTTTAATCGGTTGTAGTACGCTTGGACCAACGGCCGTGGACGGCGCTCGATATCCAGATCAAACCAGCGAAACAACACGCTGCCAATGACAATATCGGCCAATGTGAAATCCCCTGAAGCAAGATAGTCGTGCTTTTCAAGCTGTTCTTCCAGCCTGTCCACACAACATTCAAAGGTTTCAATATCAAGCAGCAGTCGCGCCGGGTCGCGATCTTTTGCCGCTGTGCGAACCAAAGGCAGGAATATTAACTGGGTAAATTCCCTGCAAAAATTAAGCTTTGCCCATTCCGCCCAGATATCCACATGCGCGCGCGCCACAACGTCTTTGGGCCAGAACGGCGCATCACCGTAGCGTGCGCCCAGATAGCGCAGGATGGCACTGCTTTCGAACAATCCTACGTCACCATCGCGAATGGCCGGGACCAGTGCATGCGGCGAGATTGCCGTAAACTCCGGGCTGTCCAGCCCGCCGTATACATGGCCATAGTCCAACCGTTCGTGTTCCAACCCAAGCTCTGCGATCCCCCACATGACCGCCTGCACGTTAGATGACGTTGCTCGCCCATAGACAGTTATCATTTTGGTCTCCTTGGGTTTCGGGATCGTGGGCACGCGGTCGGGATTGCGGCTTGGCCCAGTTGTGCACCAACCTATCCGCGCCTGCGACAATGAACAGAATTTGCCAAAAATCCTAGCTAAACTTCGCGGTTTGGCCACAGTTCGGCACCACATCCGCCAGCAAGCGCTGACAAAGTCCAGTGGCATCGTGGGGATGCACACTAGGGGTGGTGGACTATGGCAAGCTTATCTTTTGTAGAAACGATTCAGGGGCCACTGGCACCTTACGGCGCAGACATTCATGATCTGTCGCTGGATTTTTCATCCGGTCTAAGCCTGACGGTATTCGCAGGCAACGATGGTTCTGCCCGACTGGTGGACTTTGATATATCCGGCACGGCCAGCTTTCAAAGCCAGATGTTTCTGGGGGCTGGAACTGATGGGTTTCAACCGGCGGATTTCGGCAGTTTCAACCTGTCGCTTTCAAACGCACGGCTAAGCGCTGTGCACAACATAGCACCGGGCGACATGGGCCACGCAACTGTGCTGACACATATTAACACCGGACAGGCCGCAGACGCGGTGGCCCTACTTGGCGTGGATATGGGCAGTGCGACGTACCTGCTATCCACCTTGCCCGCCAGTGACGGGCTGGCGAGTTTTCAGGTGCAGGGGAACGGATCGCTGACCCAGATTGCCCCGGCTACGCTGGCCGGTATCGGGCAGATATCCGACATGGCAACGCTGACTGCCTATGGGCAAACCTGGGTTCTGGGCACGTCCCTTAGCAATGACAGTATTGAAAGCATGACGCTGGACGCTGCCGGAACCCTTAGCCATTCTGCCAGTTTCGGGGCTGCCGACGGGCTTGGCATCAACGCACCGATGCAGATCGCGCCGGTCACACTTGGTGGCCAGCCTTTCGTGATTGTGGGCAGTTCGGATACATCTTCGCTTAGCGTGCTTCGGCTAGAGGCGGACGGCACCATGACCGCGATTGATCATGTTCTGGATGATCTGAGCACGCGGTTTGACGACACGCTTGTTGTCCAAACCCATCAGATCGGTGAAACCGTGTTCGTGCTGGCGTCGGGCAGCGACGACGGGTTTTCGCTGTTTCGTCTGCGCCCGGACGGGATGCTGCATCACATTACAAGCGTGGCCGATACCAGCGCCACGACCCTGAACAACATCTCCGCTGCCGCAATTGGGCAGGATGGCAGCGACTTGCGGCTGTTTTTGGCCTCGGCCACGGAAACCGGCCTAAGCCATTTTTCCTATGATTTATCGACACTTGGCAGTGACGTGATCGGGACCGGTGGTGCGGATACGCTGACTGGAACCAGCGGTGATGACATCCTGCTAGGTGGCGGTGGCGACGACACCCTGAACGGCGGCGCGGGCGATGATCTGATCGTGGATGGTGCGGGCAGTGATATGCTGACTGGCGGTGCAGGCGCAGATATTTTCACGTTTGACCCGGATAGCAGCGACGACACCATTCTTGATTTTGAACGCGGCGTGGACGCGCTGGACCTGTCGTTCTTCCCCCTGCTCTACCAGGTGCAGGCGCTTGGTTATACGCTGACAAGCTACGGGGCGCAGTTGGCGTTTCAGGGCGAGATCATCGACATTCACTCAAGCGACGGCAACAGCCTGAGCATTGCAGATCTGACAGCAACCGATCCGTTCAACGTAGACCGCCCGGCCATGGTTCTTGGCGCAGGCAGTGGTGCTGGCAGCGGACAGGTTCAGGTCGGCACAGAAGCCAGTGAAACGCTTATCGGCACCAATGGCGATGACACTTTGACGGGAAATGGCGGCGATGATGTGCTGATCGGCAGTGCGGGCGCTGATGCGCTTTATGGTGGGTTTGGGTTTGACACAGCAGATTTTGGCACCGCAACCAGCGGCGTGCATGTGGACCTGACAACGCCAACGGCAAACACCGGCGACGCGGCGGGCGACAGCTTTGTTTCAATCGAGGCGGTTTCCGGTTCAGGGTTTGCCGACACGTTGCTTGGGTCTGGTGGCAGTGACATTCTGTTGGGCCAAAATGGGGCCGATATTCTGGACGGCCGGGGTGGCAATGACACGTTGAATGGTGGCACCGGCGATGATATTCTGACCGGCGGCAACGGCAGCGACACCTTGATTGGGGGCGACCAGATCGACACGGCCAGTTACGCGGGTTCCGGGCAAGGGCTGCGCCTTGATCTGATCCACAGCGACCGCAATTCGGGCGAAGGTGCTGGCGACAGCTATGCCTCAATCGAAAATCTGACCGGCAGCGCTTTTCAGGATCAAATTCACGGGGACGCCGGGGACAATGTGCTGGACGGCGGTGGTCAGGCAGACATGCTGACGGGACGGGCCGGAAACGACACCCTGCTTGGTGGCAACGGCGATGATGTGCTGGACGGCGGCGCTGGCGCGGACGTGCTGAACGGCGGCGCCGGGCAAGATCGCGCGCAATATTTCACCGCAAAACAAGGTCTTACCGCTGATCTGGCCAATAGCGTCAACAATACCGGGATTGCCGCTGGGGACAGTTTTATCTTTATTGAGGATGTTGCAGGCTCGATTCACGGCGACGATTTACGCGGGGACGCAAACGCAAACCGTCTGTTTGGCAACGGCGGCGATGATGTTTTGAATGGGCGCGGCGGGAATGATACGTTGCTTGGTGGCGACGGCAATGACGCGCTGACCGGTGGTCTGGGGGCGGATACATTTGTCTTTAACACCGGTTTTGGCAATGACCGGATTACCGATTTTAACGCAGCGCAAGACCTGTTGGAAATACGGCTAAGCCTGCTAAATGCGACACCGGCAGATGGGGCATCTGTTCTGGCCGACTATGGCTCGGTTTCAGGCAATGACACGCTGTTGGATTTCGGCGGCGGTAATTCTGTGACCATCGAGGGGATCATCGATCCGGCACTGCTTTATGACGCCTTCACCTTCGTCTAAGGGTCAGTCGTCGTCATGCGCGCCATTTCCAAGGGCTGCCAGATACAAACCGTATTCGTTCTTTTTGAACGTCTCAGCCCGCGCCAACAGGCGGTCCCGGTCGATCCAACCCTTTGAATAGGCGATCTCATCGGGTGATCCGACCTGCAGACCTTGCCGCCGCTCTAATGTGCGCACAAAGTTTCCCGCATCCAGCAGGCTGTCATGGGTGCCGGTATCCAGCCAGGCAAAGCCCCGCCCCATGCGTTCAACTGTCAGCGATCCGTCTTCCAGATACATTTCCAGCAAAGTGGTAATCTCAAGCTCGCCGCTCGCCGATGCTTTCACCTGTCGCGCCTTTGTTGGCGCATCCGCATCCAGAAAATACAAACCAGTAACGGCATAATTCGACGCAGGATTTGATGGTTTTTCGATGATCGAGTTGGCAACGCCGTCTTTGTCAAACCCGACCACGCCATAGCGTTCCGGGTCAGAAACCCGATAGCCAAACACTGTGCCGCCTTTGGTTTTCGCGTCTGCGTTGGCCAGCAGATCCGGCAGGCCATGGCCAAAAAATATATTGTCGCCAAGCACCAGTGCCGAGGGCGCACCGTCAAGAAATTCTTCGGCTAGTATAAAGGCTTGCGCCAATCCATCCGGCGACGGTTGGGTGATATAAGTCAGCGATAGCCCCCATTGCGAGCCATCTGCCAAAACCCGTTTAAACTGATCCTGATCTTCCGGCGTCGTGATGATCGCAATCTCGCGAATACCAGCGAACATCAGGGTGCTTAGCGGAAAATAGATCATCGGCTTGTCATAGATCGCCAACAACTGCTTGGACGCGCCCATGGTCACCGGATAAAGCCGCGTGCCTGATCCGCCTGCCAGAATAATACCTTTACGCTGTGTCACTCAAATTCTCCTGTCTGCCGCTCAGGCTGTTTTTGTTCCAAGACGAACGCCGACACCGTCGCGCGCCAGCAAGGCACGCCACCAGTCTTCGTTATCCAAATACCATTGCACCGTTTGTTCCAAACCCTGTGCAAGCGTCACAGACGGCCGCCAGCCCAGTTCGGTTCTTATCCGTGTGGGATCAATCGCATAGCGCAGATCATGCCCCGGCCGGTCCGCGACAAAAGTAATCAAGTCTTCATAGGGCGTTTTTGCGGGCCGCTTTTCATCCAAAATCCGGCAAATTGTGCGGGCAATGTCGATGTTCGTCGCCTCATTCTCACCGCCAATATTATAGGTCCGCCCAACGGTGCCGTTTTGCATGGCGCATAGCAACGCGTCGGCGTGATCCTCGACAAACAGCCAGTCGCGGGTGTTTTCACCGGTTCCGTAGATCGGCACCGGTTGCCCCGCCAAAGCACGCAGAATTATAACCGGGATCAGCTTTTCGGGAAAATGATACGGTCCATAATTGTTGGAGCAATTGGTAAGCACCACCGGCAGCCCATAAGTTTCGTGCCATGCGCGCACCAGATGATCGCTGGCCGCTTTGGACGCGGAATAAGGGCTGTTGGGCGCGTAGGGGGTATCCTCAGTGAACAGGCCGGTTTTGCCTAGCGAGCCGTAAACTTCGTCGGTGGAGATATGGTGAAAACGGAACTCGGCAGGTTTGCCGCTGGCGTCCCAAAAGGCGCGCGCCGCTTCAAGCATCGTATAGGTGCCATTCACATTGGTCTGGATAAAGGCCCCCGGCCCGTCGATCGACCTGTCCACATGGCTTTCAGCGGCCAGATGCATCACGGCGTCAGGTTGAAAGCCATGCAAGGCGCCATCCATGGCGGCGCGGTCGCAAATATCTGCCTTTAAAAACTGATAGTTAGGGTGATCGGAAACGCTGGCGATATTATCCAGACAAGCGGCATAGGTCAGCGCATCGATATTCAATACCGTGTGCCCGTCAGAAATGGCCTGACGCACCACCGCTGATCCGATAAATCCAGCCCCACCAGTTACCAGTAACTTCATAACATACGCCTCAGTCTTCTGCTTTTCGTCGCGCTATAGCGAACTACGCTTCGCTTACAAAGCGCAAACAACAAATTACGCCGCCAGATCACAGGAAGTGGCCGCAATAAGCGCATTGTTTCTTCATCTCACTAACAACATGAAATTTTGGCCAAAATTTGGTGACTTCAGCACAATTCTGCGAGCACATCCGCCAAGCCCGCGCGCCAATCAGGCCGCTCAATGCCAAAATCAACCAGCAAACTGCTGCAATCGAGGCGCGAATTCATTGGCCGCACGGCAGGCGTTGGGTAATCTGCGGCCGGAATGCCATGTACCGCAACATTGGTTCCGGCCTGAGAAAAGATCTCTCGCGCAAACCCTGCCCAGCTAGTGTCGGGTTGACCGGCGAAATGGTAAACGCCGCCTTTGGCACCGCCCTGCATTGCCTTGGCCATCACCAGCAAAGCCTTGGCTATATCGGCTGCAGGTGTCGGGCCACCAATTTGATCGGCCACAACATTCAAAGCATCACGTTCGCTGCCAAGACGCAGCATTGTTTTCACGAAATTGGCGCCATGTGCGGAAAAAACCCAGGATGTTCGCAGGATTGCAGCCGTCCCGCCGGCTTTCTGCACCGCAATTTCTCCGGCCAGTTTGGTGCGCCCGTAGGCCCCAAGCGGGTTCACTTGATCTGTCGGCGACCACAGGTTTTCGCCTGTTCCATCAAAGACATAGTCGGTCGAGATGTGTAGGAATGGAATGCCCAGTTCAGCCGCCGCACGGGCCATTTCGCCCGGTGCTTCGCCGTTCACAATCTGGGCAATATCTTCTTCCTGCTCAGCCCGGTCCACTGCGGTATAGGCCGCGGCATTAATGACAACTGACGGGCGTTTAGCCAAAATAGCGTCAACGCATTCGGCAGGCTTGCAAAGATCAGCTTGATCACGCCCCAGCGCCTCGACGTCGCCATGACGTTGCAGTTCAGTTGCGACCTGCCCGGTCCGTCCAAACACCAGAACTGACATTAGTTTCCCTCAAAAACAAAGGGCGTGTCGATCTGGGCGAGCAGCGGTGCCGCTTCGTCCTTTGCAGATGTTACCGCAGGCCCCGTCAGGCCCCAGTCGATCCCGATTTCCGGGTCATCAAACCGCACTGCTCCATCACATTCCAACGAATAATGATCTGAGCATTTGTAGATAATCTCGGTATCGGCCTCTCGGGTCACAAACCCATGCAAAAACCCGGCTGGCACCAACAATTGCCGCCCGTTTTCCGCACTTAATTCAACACCGACCCACTGACCAAAACTGGGTGACCCGCGCCGAATATCAACGGCGACATCAAACAGTGCTCCACGCCCACAGCGCACCAGTTTGGCCTGCGCATGGGGAGGCGACTGATAGTGCAAACCGCGAACGGTTCCGACTGTGGCTGATACCGAATGGTTGTCTTGCACAAACTCAGTATCGATACCGTGCTCTGCCAGTGTCGCCCGATTGTAGCTTTCGGAGAAAAAGCCGCGCGCGTCGCCGTGTCTGGCCGGTGTTATGATTTTGACGTCCGGCAGGTCGCTGTCCTGAACTTGCACGAATAAACCTCATTAATAGAAAAACCACACCTATCCGCACGTCCTAACAAGGCGCGCGCGCCGTGTCACCCGGTGTCATCAACCTGCACTCCCCTTGGGCGGATTTGACACCTTTTGTTCCAAAATAACCTGCTCTTGCATGAATTATTTTCTAAGTGTTGGGTTTTTGCAAAAAAATTGGTCGCGTTTATGGGTTTTATCCGGGTATCCTTCCTGAATACTGAAAATCAATAAGCGCGTGCATGCCCCACCAACAACCCAATCTTGATACATCCCCGCCCGTTTCGGACGAAATCCGAAAGACGACATGTTACATGTGCGCCTGTCGTTGCGGCATCAATGTGCATCTGAAAGACGGCAAGGTCAGCTATATCGAGGGCAACCGGGATCATCCTATCAACAAGGGAGTGCTTTGCGCCAAGGGAAGCGCCGGGATCATGCAGATCAACGCCCCGTCCCGACTGCGCACGCCGCTAAAGCGCACAGGTCCGCGTGGATCGGGCGAGTTTGAGGAAATCAGCTGGGACGAGGCGCTGGAAATCGCCACCGGCTGGCTGGAACCGATCCGTAAAGAAGCACCTGAAAAGCTGGCGTTTTTCACTGGCCGCGACCAGTCGCAGTCCTTTACCAGCTATTGGGCGCAGGCCTATGGCACACCGAATTACGCCGCGCATGGCGGTTTTTGCTCGGTCAATATGGCGGCTGCTGGCATCTACACAATGGGCGGTGCCTTTTGGGAATTTGGCCAGCCAGACTGGGATAACACCAAGCTGTTCATGATATTTGGCGTTGCCGAGGATCACGACAGCAACCCAATTAAAATGGGGTTGGGCAAGCTGAAGGAACGGGGCGCTAAGGTGATCGGCGTCAATCCGATCCACCGGCTATAACGCGATTGCAGATGAATGGGTGGGGATTACGCCGGGCACCGACGGGTTGTTCATCCTGTCGTTGGTGCATGAGTTGCTGAAGGCGGGCAAGATCGATCTGGATTATCTGGCCCGCTTTACCAATGCCCCGGTGCTGGTCAACGAAGATCCCGACAGCCCGGAATTTGGGCTGCTGATGCGCGATACTGACGGCAAGGCGCTGGTGATTGACCGCGCCACTGGCAAGCCCGCACCGTTTGACCAAAAGGGTGTGCGCCCCGACCTTTCGGGACATATCCGACGCGCAGGCATTACGCATCGTTCGGTGTTTCAGCACATGGTTGAGCGTTATCTCAGCGATGAATACGCCCCCGAGGCAGTGGCAGAGCCCACCGGAATTTCTGCGGATCGGATCAAGCGGATCGCGGCGGAACTTGCCCATGTTGCCTTTAACGAAGCAATTGAGATCAAACAGGAATGGACAGATTTTCGCGGCGAGGTCCACAAAACCATGACTGGCCGACCCGTGTCGTTTCACGCGATGCGCGGTATCTCGGCCCATGCCAACGGTTTTCAGACCTGCCGCGCACTGCATGTGCTGCAAATCCTGCTCGGCTCGGTCGAGGTTCCCGGCGGTTTTCGCTTTAAGCCGCCCTACCCCAAACCGCCCGAAGCGCATCCCAAACCGCACGCCAAGCCCAAGCCCGGCAGCCCGCTGAACGGCCCGCATCTGGGGTTTGTGCAAGGCCCTGATGATCTGGCGCTAAAGCCCGACGGCAGCCCGGCCCGCATCGACAAGGCCTTTACCTGGGAAAACCCGATGTCGGCCCATGGGCTGATGCATATGGTCATTTCCAACGCCCACGCCGGTGATCCCTATAAAATCGACACGCTGTTTATGTATATGGCGAATATGTCGTGGAATTCGTCGATGAACACGCGCGGCGTGATCGATATGCTCACCGATCAGGATGAAAACGGCGACTATGTTATCCCGCGGATCATTTATTCGGATGCCTATTCTTCGGAAATGGTCGCCTACGCAGACCTTATCCTGCCCGACACCACCTATCTGGAGCGTCACGACTGCATCAGCATGCTGGATCGCCCGATTTGCGAAGCCGACGCGATGGCCGACGCGATCCGCTGGCCGGTGATTGAACCGGATCGCGACGTTCGCGGGTTTCAGTCGGTGCTGATTGATCTGGGCGCGCGCCTTGGCCTGCCCGGTTTCGTCAATGACGATGGCAGCGCCACCTACAAGGATTATGCCGACTATATCGTCAGCCATGAACGCCGCCCGGGCATTGGTCCGCTGGCGGGCTTTCGCGGCGACGGGTCAGAGGCTGGCCGCGGTGCGCCCAACCCCGATCAGCTGGATCGCTATATCGAAAACGGCGGTTTCTTTGCCGAGCATATCCCCGACGAGGCCACCTATTACAAACCGTGGAACAAGGCCTATCAGGACTGGGCGGTGAAGATGGGCATCTATGACGCGCCGCAACCCTATCTGTTCAACCTTTACGTCGAACCAATGCGCCGCTTTCAGTTGGCTGCCGAAGGGCACGGCCACCGCCAGCCACCCGATCATTTGCGCGCGCAGATCCGCGAAACGCTCGACCCGCTGCCAATCTGGTATCCACCGTTTGAGGATAACGCAGTGGACACCGATGAATTCCCGATCCACGCCCTGACCCAGCGCCCGATGGCGATGTATCATTCTTGGGGGTCGCAAAATGCGTGGCTGCGCCAGATCCACGGGGTGAACCCGCTTTATGTGCCGACCCGGCTATGGGAAGCCAACGGATTTTGCGACGGCGACTGGGCGCGTGTTACTTCGGCACATGGCGAGATTACGGTGCCGGTCGCCCATCAGGCAGCACTGAACGAAAACACAGTCTGGACGTGGAACGCGATCGGCAAGCGCAAGGGCACATGGGCGCTGGACGAAGACGCGCCCGAAGCGACCCGTGGCTTCCTGCTCAACCATTTGATCCATGAATTGCTGCCCCCCAAGGGCGACGGGTTGCGCTGGTCAAACTCTGATCCGGTGACAGGACAGGCGGCTTGGTTTGACTTGCGGGTTAAGCTGGAAAAAACTGCCCCGCCAGACGAAGCGCAGCCGGTATTTCCACCGATCAAATCACCTGTGGGGGGGGCGAAATGACAGCGCTACCTACATCCACCGAGCGTAAACTCGGCCTTGTAATCGACCTTGATACCTGCGTTGGTTGCCACGCTTGCGTGATTGCCTGCAAAGGCTGGAACGATCAGGGATATGGCGAACCGCTGTCAGATCAGGATGCTTACGGCGGCGCGCCTTCGGGCACGTTCCTGAACCGGGTACATTCCTATGAAGTTCAGCCAGATCAGGGGCCGGCACAAAC
>JAHRVC010000219.1 GCA_019090885.1 Marinosulfonomonas sp. | reverse complement strand
TCGCGCGTTGGTGCGCGGCATCCTTTGGATATTCGGTGTCCGAATTGATCCCGCCAGCCATATTCTGGCCGTGCGCGAGGAAATCGCCGGCGTAATTTCATTGGGCCATGTGGAAGGTGCGGTCCAGAAAGAAGACCGCGACCGGTTGCTCGGCGCCCTTGATCTGGGCGAGCGGGACGTCGAAGAAATTATGCGCCACCGGTCTGAAATTGAAATGATCGATGCAAGTATGGCGCCGCAAAAAATCATCGAAATTGTCCTGCAATCGGCCCACACCCGCTTGCCCGTATTTCACGGCGACCCGGAAAATATCGTTGGTGTGTTACATTCCAAAGATATGCTGCGGGCCGCTTACGCACGCTCGCAGACCAACGCCGAATCGTTCAATGCGTTTGAAGCTTTTTCGGTGCTTGATGTCGCGATGAAACCGTATTTCATCCCGGAAACCACGCCGTTGGACGACCAGATGCATGAATTTTTGCGTCGCAAAACCCATTTCGCATTGGTTGTTGATGAATACGGCGCGCTTCAGGGGCTGATCACACTAGAGGATATTCTGGAAGAGATTGTCGGCGAAATCACCGATGAATTTGACCCCGAAGAGCATCATGACCTAAAGCTATCTGATACCGGTGACTTGACGGTCGACGGCGCAATGACAATCCGTGACCTAAACCGCGCGACAGATTGGAACCTGCCTGACGAAGAGGCCAATACCATTGCCGGGCTGGTCATTCACGAAGCCCAGACTATTCCGCTGGCCGGGCAGGTTTTTTCTTTCCACAATTTCCGCATAGAAGTTGTCGAACGCAAAGCGAACCGGGTGACAAAACTAAAAATCAGGCCGCTCTAAAACGAGTCAGCGCGCCTTAAACAGGCTTCCCAGAATACCGCGCACGATGCGCCGCCCGGTCGTGCCCTTCAGTTCTTTCAGAATGACCTTAGTGACAGCTTCGCCGAAACTGTCGTTGCGGGAATGGCGCCGACGGCTGGTGGTTTTGCGCCGGCTATTGTCATAGCGGCGTTCTTGGGCCAACTCGCGTTCACGCTGTTCCAGCCGCTCTTCCTCGGCCTCGGCTTTTTCAGCAGCTTTGGCCGCTGCTTGCGCGCGCGCAGACAGGCGCTCAAACGCCGAATCGCGATCTATCAATGTCTCGTATTTCCCGGCAACCGGTGACGCTTTGATAATCTGACGTCGGGTTGCCACATCCAGCGGCCCCAATTGCGACGACGGCGGGCGGATCAGCGTGCGCTCAACCATGCCCGGCGCGCCTTTGCGTTCCAGCATCGATGTTACCGCCTCACCGACCCCGACTTCGCGAATTGTGGCTTCGGTGGAAAACCGCGGGTTGGAACGATATGTGTCCGCCGCCAAACGCAGCGCCTTTTGGTCGCGCGCCGTGAAGGCTCGCAATGCATGTTGGATGCGATTGCCCAATTGGCCCAAGATGTTTTCGGGAACGTCATCCGGGTTTTGGGTAATGAAGAACACCCCCACACCTTTGGATCGGATCAACCGCGCAACCTGTTCTACCTTTTTGACAAGCGCTTTTGGAGCATCATCAAACAGCAGATGTGCTTCGTCAAAAAAGAATACTATTTTGGGTTTGTCGGGATCGCCAACCTCTGGCAATTCTTCGAATAATTCCGACAACAGCCACAGCAGGAACGTGGCATAAAGGCGCGGCGAGGCCATCAGCTTGTCTGACGCAAGAATGCTGATGCGACCACGCCCGTCGATATCGGTGGCCATCATATCCGACAATTCCAGCGCCGGTTCGCCAAATAATTGCGTACCGCCCTGATTTTCAAGCACCAGCAAAGCCCGTTGAATCGCGCCAACCGAGCTTTTGGAAACGTTGCCATACCGCAAAGACAATTCTTCCCCGTTTTGTCCGACCCAAACCAGCAAGGCCTGCAAATCTTTGAGGTCAAGCAGCGGCAAACCTTCTTCATCCGACAGCCGGAATGCGATGTTCAAAACGCCTTCCTGTGCTTCGCTGAGTTCCAGCAACCGCGACAATAGCAACGGCCCCATTTCGGCAACTGTCGTGCGCACCGGGTGGCCTTGCTCACCAAACAAATCCCAGAACGTAACCGGGAAAGCCTGATAGGCATATTCAAAATACCCAATCTTGTCGGCCCGGCTGCTGAAGGCGTCGTGCAATTTGAAATCCGGCGATCCGGCCACAGCCAGCCCCGACAAATCGCCCTTCACATCCGAAAGGAAAACCGGAACCCCGGCGGTGGAAAAGCTTTCGGCTAAAATTTGCAGCGTCACGGTTTTCCCGGTTCCCGTGGCACCCGCAATCAGCCCATGCCGATTTGCATATTTCAACAACAATGACTGCGGTTCACCGTAACCTTCGCCGCCGCCACCCAGAAATATCTTATCACTCACCACGGTACTCCTGATTTCACAAATGTTCGGCGCTACAATACAATTTTAATCAGTCTCTGCCAGTCTTGATGGTGCCCAGTCTTCATAGCTTTGAAACTGGGCTGACTTCCTCCCTGTCATACTGGCCGCGCTTTGTTGCGCGGCCTTTTTTTGTCACTTGGCGAGCTACGGTTGACCGGGCCGCGAAAACATCTTAGCTGTCGAACTATAAAGTCGGCTAGTTCGACAGGGAGACGACACGACTGAAAAGAGGCCCTTGAGGCCTCTTTTCTATTTTGAACAGTGTATTTTATTTGTTCAGCCGAAATTCGCCAAATATCTTGCACACACGAAAATGCGACCTGACAGTCATTCAATGGCATGTTAACCCATTATCAACCCACGATTAAACATGAGACTGAAATGAAAACCTATATCAAAATCCTGCCACAAATATTGTTAGCTGCCAGCCTGATGGCCAGCCCACTTTCCGCACAGGACGCTGGCCAGTCGGACATTGGCAATGGCTTGTCGACGGGTGTGCCGGTTGGCGCAGAAAAAGCCGCTGACAGCCCCTATGTTCGCGAGAAACACGGCGCCTGGGACATTCGGTGCCTGAAGACGGGTGAAGAAACCGAGACATGCCAAATGTATCAACTGCTAAAGGACGACGAGGGAAATTCCGTTGCCGAGATAACGTTATTTGCCTTGCCCGAAGGTCAGGAAGCGCTTGCCGGGGCGACCATTGTCACCCCGCTGGAAACGTTGCTAACCGCGCAGATGACGTTGTCGGTCGACGGCCAAAACGGCAAACGCTACCCTTTTAGTTATTGC
>JAHRVC010000008.1 GCA_019090885.1 Marinosulfonomonas sp. | reverse complement strand
ATGTCGCGTTCCGTCTGATGCAGATTCCGGCGCTATCTATCCGCTTCCCTGCACAAGTTTCAAGGTATAAGACCCGCGACCAATCGCCCAATTAGGTGAAACCAGAGGATACTTGGCAAATGAGTCGAAAAATAGCGTTCCAAGGAGAGCCCGGAGCATACTCTCATCAGGCCTGCCGCCAGGCACGGCCAGATTTCGAAGCGATGCCCTGCAACACGTTTGAAGATGCATTTGCGGCCGTTCGTAACGGAGCAGCCGATCTGGCAATGATTGCCGTCGAAAACTCGACCTATGGCCGGGTTGCCGATGTGCATTCGCTGCTGCCCCAAAGCGGGCTGCATATAATTGACGAGGCATTTGTGCGCGTCCACATAAACCTGTTGGGCGTACCGGGCGCAAAATTAAAAGACGTTCAATCCGCGACTAGCCACACTGTTCTTCTTGGTCAATGCCGGAAATTTTTGCGCGAACACACCATACGTGCTGTCATTGGTGCAGATACCGCCGGATCAGCCCAACACATTGCGGAACTTGGTGTCGGTGAGATGGCCGCACTTGCCTCGGAACTTGCTGGCGAGATTTATGGGCTTGATGTGTTGGCGCGCCATATTGAGGACCATGACAACAATACGACACGGTTTTTGGTCATGGCGCGCGATCTGGATATGACGCGACGCGGCGACGCTGGGATGATTACGTCTTTTGTTTTCAACGTTCGCAATATCCCGGCGGCGCTCTATAAGGCTATGGGCGGTTTTGCGACCAATGGCGTGAACATGACCAAACTGGAAAGTTATATGGTTGGCGGGCAATTCACGGCGACCCAGTTTTACGCCGACATCGAAGGCCATCCAGATGACGCCAACGTCAAACTGGCGTTAGATGAGCTGAAGTATTTCACAACAGAGCTAGATATTCTGGGCGTTTATGCAGCCGATCAGCGTCGATAGCTTTCAGGTATTGATATTTCGCTTGCCGGCGTGGCGATCCTCGACATCACGACCAAATGAAATCACGCGCTTGGCAAACTTGTCATCCAGATTGTTCTTGGCAAATTTCAGGCTTTGCACCAGCAGACGTGCGGGCAGCG
Source organism: Marinosulfonomonas sp. (assembly GCA_019090885.1). Taxonomy (GTDB): domain Bacteria; phylum Pseudomonadota; class Alphaproteobacteria; order Rhodobacterales; family Rhodobacteraceae; genus NORP110. The sequence continues at coordinate 4,742 of JAHRVC010000008.1, read as the reverse complement.
TGCGTGGTAACAGCGTTAAGCCAAGCCGTATTCGCGTTCGCTGGCGTGAAAGCGGTAACAACTCGACTTCCATGTTCGCTTCGACGCCACCGGATACGGATTGAAAAAACAGCCGGTGCGGTGCGTCATACTCTGTCAGTTCAGCCCGCACCCGCCGCAGTTTGCCGCGAAACGGGATTTTCGCGCTCCATTGCATCCCAACACAATTTTCGTCATTTTCATCGACCCGCTCAATCTCGACCCCCCGGCGCATTGCTTGGCGTTCAAATGAACCAAAGTCGGTGGCACGCTCGAATACAAATTCGACCGGCGCATTGATGTCTTGCCGCGTGGAAAACTTCATGCCCTACCTGCCTTGCCTCTGCGCAACATGTTCGACTAATCCAGCCGGTCTGCAAGCCAGTTTTTCATCAGGAAATGTGCAATCGCCCCTTCCCGAGCCGGTTTGATCAGCGGGTTTTCCCCTGCGAATGAGGCTGCCAGTTCTTCGCGGGTGACCCACATTGCTTCCTCAATTTCTTTTGGATCAACGGTAATATCGGTTGACGTCGCCTCACCCCAGCAACCCAGCATCAGCGAGGATGGGAACGGCCATGGTTGCGACGCCAGATAGCCCACAGGCCCGATCTGAACATTTGTTTCTTCTAAGACTTCGCGCCGCACAGCTGCTTCGATAGTTTCGCCGGGTTCAATGAACCCTGCCAACAACGAAAACATTCCCCTTGGCCAGCCCGGTGAGCGGCCAAGAAGCACGCTATCACCATGTGTGATCAGCATGATTACCACCGGGTCGGTTCGGGGGAAATGGTGCCCTTGGCAAGCCGGGCAGTCACGTTGCCATCCCGACGCCGCGACAATTGTTTTTTCGCCGCAGCGCGCACAGAACCCATGTGATTCGTGCCAGCCAAGGATCGCTTTTGCGGTTGCTGCCAGTTCTGCATCCCGTGCCGACAGGCGGGTCATAACGCCGCGCAGTTCGCCAAACCGGTGATCTGCCGGAAGATCATGGTGCCGCTGTTGGCTTGCATCAAAAAAGGCACCAAGCGTATCTGGCAGTTCTTCCGGCACCCAACCTGAAATGTCGTATGCAAACAGTGGCCCTTGATCGCCCAGACCCAAAAAGGTCGGGGCTTCATCCGCCAGATTAAAAATGTCGTGGTCCAGTTCCAGCCTTGCCACGGACGGCGCGTCTTCGCCACAAAACAACGGCTTACCGCGCCAGATCGCCAACCCGCGCGCCATCGGATCTGCCATACAGCGTTCAATTTCTTTCGCATCTGTGCGCAATTCCGCGGCGCGGTCTAGCTCTGAGCCGCCAAATGTAACAGTCTCGGCAATCCGCATGACAGTACTTCCCTTTTTATATTTAAGTGCCATGCAAAATGGATGAATGCAATTGCGCCGATCAACGCAACCCATGCAACCTAAAGAAGTAATTTAGAGTTGCTATTCTTCTTTAAGGATGGCGCACCCCGAAGCAACGTATTAATGTGTCTGCGTTGCGAAGGTGTCGTGATACTCTGGAATTATAGTTTCTGTAACAATCTGGAGATTCCCCATGCCCCTTCGCAACACGACAACACTCGGCCGCAGAACTTTTCTAACCGGCTCAATCGCAGGCGCATCTTTGATTGCACTTCATCCATATTCTGCCAATGCCGCCGCCAATCAGGCGCACCTGCGGATTATGGAAACTACGGATCTGCACGTGCATGTCTATCCGTATGACTATTATTCCGACAAACCCCGGGATACCGTAGGTCTGGCCCGCACCGCCGCCCATATCGCCGATATCCGCGCCGAGGCCACCAACTCTATGCTGCTGGACAATGGCGATTTCCTGCAAGGCAATCCAATGGGCGATTACATTGCATATGAGCGCGGCATGAAAGAAGGCGATTTGCATCCGGTTATCGCTGCCATGAATACGCTTGGCTTTGACGCGTCAACACTGGGCAATCATGAATTCAACTACGGTCTGGATTTTCTGATGAAGTCCCTCGCCGGTGCCGATTTTCCGATCCTGTCGGCCAATGTCGTGAAAAACATGGGCGCGAATGCCACCAGCGATGACACACTGGTCAAGCCCTATATGATCCTTGAGCGAACGGTAACAGACGGAAATGGCACAGAACACCCAATCAAGGTCGGGCTGATCGGTTTCGTCCCACCCCAGATCATGACATGGGATCGCCGCCATCTGGAAGGCAAAGTCAGCACCCGCGACATCGTTGACACGGCACGCGCCTATATTCCCCAGATGAAAGAAGAAGGCGCAGATATAATCATCGCCCTGTCCCATTCCGGCATTGGGTCGGCAGATCACTCAGACGGAATGGAAAATGCGTCCGTTCCACTGGCAGCGCTGGACGGTCTGGATGCGATATTGACCGGCCACAGCCACCTCGTATTCCCGTCATCAACCTATGACGACTACGCTGGGGTCGATGTGGCCAAGGGAACAATCCATGGCAAGCCTGCTGTTATGGGCGGGTTCTGGGGGTCTCATTTAGGCGTTATCGACCTGTTGCTGGAACGGTCCGGCAATGAATGGCAGGTTGTAACCAATGCCAGCGAAGTGCGGCCAATTTCGAAGCGAAACGAGGATCGTTCGACTACGGCGTTAGTTGAAAGTGATCAGGCAGTGTTGGATTCTGTCGCGCAGGAACACACCGAAACGCTGGCCTACATCCGCCGCGCGGTTGGCAAAACCTCGGCGCCATTGCACAGCTACTTTGCTTTGGTCGCTGATGACCCTTCTGTTCAGATCGTCTCAATCGCGCAGAAATGGTATATTGAAGAGATGATGAAAGGCACGGAGTATGAGGGTATTCCGATCCTGTCTGCCGCCGCCCCATTCAAGGCAGGTGGTCGTGGCGGTGCCGAGTATTACACGGATGTTCCCGCAGGCGATGTAGCGATCAAGAATGTCGCCGACCTTTACCTTTACCCCAATACCGCGCGGGCCGTTTTGATTGACGGTGCACAACTGCGTGGCTGGCTGGAACGCTCGGCAGGCATGTTCAACCAGATCGAACCGGGCAAAGCAGATCAGGTGCTGTTGAACCCCGATTTCCCAAGCTATAATTTCGATGTGATGGACGGGGTCAGCTATCAAATTGATCTAAGCCAGCCGATGATGTTCAACCGGGATGGTGACGTGATCAATGCGGGCACCCAGCGGATCGTCAACCTGACGTTCAACGGCGCGCCCGTTACCGACGACATGAAGTTCGTCGTGGCGACCAACAACTACCGCGCTGGCGGTGGCGGGCATTTCCCCGGCACTGGCGGTGAAACGACGATCTTTGAAGGCCCCGATACCAACCGAGACGTGATCGTGCGCTACATTGTCGAGCAGGGAACCATCAACCCGACAGCAGATGGAAACTGGTCATTCAAACCGCTGGATGGAACGACCGTGTTGTTTGACACAGGCCCAAAAGCCACGGACTACATCGATGATTTGCAAGGAATTTCGATGGAAGCGGCCGGCGATGGCCCGGCTGGTTTCGCCCGGTTCCGGATTTCGCTTTAAGAAAACAATCGGGCCGGGCGTTCCACAAGGATCGTTCCGGCCCGTTTTCTATCTGTATGTTCGGCTAAAGTTGGTTATTGGCCATTTTGTGCGCGCAAAATGCAATAATGGCGGGGCCGCCAAACTGGCTGATCTTTTCAATGGTTTTCTGGGTGAAATGACCCGGCTCATGCAACATGTTAACCGTCCCCAAAAACGACCCCGACAAACGAATGGGCAGATTGACGACTGACCCACAGCCTAATGATCCGATCAGTTCATAGTCGGGGAAAACCCCGGCAATTTCATCAAGGGAATTGGCTACAAACATCTGGCCTTCGTCCAAAACCTGCCGGGTCCAGCGGTTTGGCGTAACCTCTTTCAAACCCGACAGCGGATAGGCCGCAGGTTGATTAGTGTAGATGCGCCTAGCCTTACTGGCCACGGGATCGAATGTTGAGCAGGAACAAATGATCGCGCCAACCTCGCGCTGAATCAAAGCGTTTAGTGCCTCGAATGTCTGGGCCCAGTCGCCCATCGCCGCCTGGCCATCAAACTGATTGAAATTTTCCATGTCTACCCCTGACATCTAGTATTATCCTTTGGCCTTGGCCGATTGTTTGTCCCGCATCAAAAAAAACGCGGAGGATGCCAATCGGATTGTTTTCAAAATATAGCGATCCAGACGGAAATAAACGGGAATTCACGCCAGCATGCCCATTTTTGGGCCACAATTCGTCGAAAATGCGCCCCATTCCCCGATCATTGTTTCCAATTGTAGAACTATAAAGCGAGGAAAAAAATGGAAACGCTCACGAATTGGCTGGCCGTTAACGGCATGCATCTTTCTGGTGTCGGCGCTGTGATATGTGGTGTTGCACTGCTGTATTTGGTAATGACCCGGACACAAAAACACCGCGAACAGACACACGACGCTTAAGTTTAAGCCCTGTAACAATTGTTCAAAAAAACGGCGACGTTTTTTTATGTAATCGCAGCCCCAGCCAACAAAATAGTTGGATGGGGCTGGTTTTTTAGCCACCAACAAAAATATTTTTGTACAGATTCACGTAGTGGCATGGTTACTCTCGGACCCTACCAAGAAAATTCCATACATCTTGCGAATCCGCAACAACTTGCCTATTTAGACGTTGAGAGGTTGGCGCGGGCGGACGCCTCGCCAACCCGGCCAGGTCCGGAAGGAAGCAACCGTAACGAGTCCCGT